>WGDE01000067.1 GCA_015493385.1 Phycisphaerae bacterium | reverse complement strand
TATTATCACTCATCTTATCCCTAATTCCCTCAAATTTGGTGTGATTAAAACTATTCATCTTTCAACTCAACCCCAGCAATATTACCGCAGTAACCGATAGGGCACTAATATAACTCCGTTAGATAAACAGTCAAGTGTATAAAGCGGTTTAAAGTCTTCTTTACGCTTTCCTTACAGATGCATGAGAAACCTATAAACCAAAAAAAACCGCCCTGTTGGGCGGTTTTAAGTTCATGCAAAACAGCATTTGTATTTCATTTCGTGCATTAGCGACTAATCTTGGTTCTAAACATAAAACAAGTTGTTCTATTCCTTTTCGTTTGCGTCATCTGCGTCGTTTGCTTCCTCTAGCGTTAAAGCAGTTAAGGTTTTGAATTTGCTCCCTTGCGCCTTTAGGTTTTGAGCAACTACACACGCCCCGTGCAAGCGAGATCTAATGCCTTGGCGGCTTTAGTTTCGTCAAGCCTAGAGACTGGGGTTGTCTTTGGCATATCGGCAAAACTCTCTGGATCTATTTGCGCTTGTTTGGCAATATCTATCATCGCATCAATAAACCTATCAATTGTTTCCTTGCTCTCGGTTTCGGTTGGCTCTATCATCATTGCCTCTTGAACGGTGGTCGGGAAATATATTGTTGGTGGATGGAAGCCACGATCGATTAGAGCTTTTGCTATATCGAGTGCATGCACACCATTTTTAACCTGCCTTGACGCACTAAAGACGCACTCGTGTTTACACACGCCCTTGTATGGGAGATCGTAATATTCTTCTAAGCGAGACTTAATATAGTTGGCGTTTAGCACTGCATGCTCTGAGACTCTTCTTAAGCCCTCTGCGCCGAGCATCAGTATGTAAACATACGCACGAAGGATAATGCCGAAGTTTCCGTAGAACGGCGCGATATACCCAATCGAGTCTTCTCTATCGTACTCGACCGCATAGGTTCCGTCGCTGCGTTTTACTACAACTGATATTGGAAGAAACTTTGTTAGCTTCTCAACAACACCAACTGGCCCGCTACCAGGGCCGCCGCCGCCGTGCGGGGTTGCGAATGTTTTGTGGAGATTGAAATGCACAATATCAAAACCAAAATCGCCAGGCCTTGCCCTGCCGGTTATGGCGTTTAGATTGGCTCCGTCGTAGTATGCCAATCCGTCTACCGAATGGATTATGTCGCATATTTCTTTGATGTGTGGATTAAAGATGCCAAGCGTGTTTGGGCATGTCAACATCACTCCGGCGGTCTCTTCGTTGACCATTTCTCTAAACGCGTCAAGATCCATCACGCCATCTTCGTTCCCTGGTACGACTTTAACATCATAGCCGGCTATGGCTGCGCTAGCTGGATTTGTTCCATGCGCACTATCGGGGACTAAGACATGAGTCTTGGTATTGCCCTGTTTCTTGTGATACGCTGCCATTATCATCATACCGGTAAGCTCGCCATGCGCTCCGGCAAGCGGCTGAAGAGTAAATGCGTCCATACCAGCAATCTCACGCAGCATTAAATCCATCTCATACAAAACGCCAAGCGCACCTTGAGTTAAGACACCGCCGCCTCTTAGCTGCGGCATTAGAGGGTGAATATTAGCAAACCCACCACAAGAAGCGATAAGCTCGGTAACCTTTGGATTGTATTTCATCGTACAAGAACCAAGCGGGTAGAAGTTATCGTCCACGCCAAAGTTCTTTTTAGAAAGGTTTGTGAAGTGGCGCACAACATCAAGCTCGCTAAGCTCGCATAAGTCTAGCGGCTCGCTGCGCATCAAAGAACTATCAAGCTCGAATGGTTCTTTAATGTCGCTCTTGCCTGGAAGGATTCCAGTTCTACCCTTTTGTGATTTCTCAAAAATTAATTTCATAGCACTGCCTCCAAGGCTTCTGCGAGCATGCCAATTTCTTGTTTAGTCCTCTTCTCTGTAACAGCTACCAAGAGAGAGTTTTCCATACCATCGTAATACCTGCTAAGCGGGAAGCCAGCTGAGAATCCCTTTTCGACAAGCGCAGCAACCACATCGCTAGCGTCTCTTGGCAAATCAAGCACGAATTCATTGAAGAACCATTTTTGCTTGAAATGAAGCTCAACGCCATCTATTGCGGTGAGACGCTTGAGGGCGTAGTTCGCCTTCTGTGCACACATTGAGGCGGTCTGGGCTAATCCTTCATTACCAAGAAGAGACATATGAACAAGCGCAGACAATGCACAAAGAGCTTCGTTTGAACAGATGTTCGATGTTGCTTTTGCGCGGCGTATGTGTTGTTCGCGGGCTTGGAGGGTCATTACGAAACCATCTTTGCCGTCTTTATCTGTCGTTCTACCGACGACCCTGCCGGGCATCTTGCGAACATACTTCTTTTTTGTAGCCATAAATCCAAGGTACGGGCCGCCAAACGATAGAGGCACACCAAAGCACTGCCCCTCGCCTGTTACAATATCGGCTCCAATCTCACCAGGAGTTTTAAGAAGAGCAAGGCTAAGCGGATATGTCGAGACAATTAATAATGCACCCTTCTCGTGCGCAGCCTTTGCAAGGTCGCTGAGGTCGTCTATACAACCGAAGAAGTTTGGGTTCTGCACTATAACAGCACCAGTGTCATTATCGAGTAAGTCATAGACTTCGCTGCGATTTACTAGCCCGTCAGTAGAGATTGTTTCGTTTAGCTCAATCTTAAGGTTTCGGCTATAAGATTTTAGCGTGTAGCGATAGATTGGGTTTACACTGCTATCGATTATAACTTTATTACGCCTTGTAATTGCAAGCGCCATCATCATCGCTTCATAGAGAGCGGTCCCACCGTCGTATAGTGAGGCGTTGGCAACTTCCATTCCGGTAAGCCTGCACATCATCGATTGGTACTCATAGATAGCTTGCAAGGTTCCCTGTGAGACTTCTGGCTGGTACGGAGTGTAGGCTGTGTAAAACTCAGACCGTGAGACTATCGCGTTGACAGCGGCGGGAATAAAATGGTCGTACACACCTCCGCCGAGGAAACACGTTAGATCTGTAGAATTTTTCCCCGCGAGCGATGAGAGATAATCACGTACCTGCATTTCGCTGCGTGCTGGTGGCAAGTTCATAGATTTTGCGCAAAGCTCTTGCGGTATGTCCGAAAAGAGCTCGTCTCTAGTCATAGACATCTGCGCGAGCATCTGTTCAACTTGCTCTGTTGTGTTAGCAATAAAAGGCATAACAATACTTTCCAAATTCAAAACAATTCAAACTTATTAGAGGAACCCTCGCTTATGCATTAGTAATAAATGCTTCGTAGGCAGCCGCATCCATCAAGTTGGATACTGCGTCTGGATCGCTTAGCTTAATCTTGCAAATCCAGCCGTCTGTGTAACATTGCTGATTAACTAGCTCAGGCTGTGATTCGAGTGCTTCGTTTACTTCAATAACTTCGCCCGCCATAGGAGCATAAACGTCTGAGGCAGCTTTTGAGCTCTCCAAAACGGCAAGCTCACCGCTGGCTTGGACAGAGCCTTCTTCAGGAAGCTCAACGAAGGTAACCTCTCCGAGCTGCTCCTGCGCATGGTCGGTAATGCCAACCGTTCCAACTCCATCTTCAATCTTTATCCATTCATGTTGATCTGTGTAGTATAGCCCTTGTGGAACCATCATAATTCTCCTTACTCTAGAATCTCTCATATCTTGCCAACTTTTGGCCTAGAATATCACTTTCAAGTTTTTCGCCAATCTCGACTTTATCTTTCTTACCCTGCTCTAGCTGCCTTTTGTTTCTTGCGAGGTAGTATAGCCCAGCATCAGAGCCTTCGTCGATTATATCTTTTTTAACAAACGCTAAAACGATTTGTTTCTCGCCAGCCTTTGCGCAGCTTAGTACGGAGCCAATATTTTCTCCTTCAGCTGTTAGAATCGCATCAGAGGCTCTTATAGGTCTAATACCTCTAGCCGCAGAAAATTCAAACCGCTCAACCGCCATATTTGAAGAGGCGTTCTTTTTTTCAAGCGCCTCTTTTCCAACAAACGATGGCTTATCAAACTTTACCGCCCAGCCATAGCCCGCTTCGATTGGAGATATCTCAAACTCTCCTGCAAGCTCATGCGAATACAAAGGCAGACCAGCTTCAATTCTAAGCGAATCTCTTGCCCCAAGCCCACAAGGGATAACTCCATACTTTGCACCCTTGTCTAAAATTAGCTGCCAAACCCAACCTGCTTTTTGAGGGCAAATATAAATCTCATAGCCAACCGATGCGCCGGTATAGCCCGTTCTTGAAATTATCACATCGACATCGTTAATCTTTCCAGAGGCAAACCAAAATGGCTTGAGCTCGCTAACTCTTACTCTAAATTCACTATCTTCGATTATATCAAGCAGAGTCTGTGTAGAGGCTGGTCCTTGAAGAGCGATATCAACCCGCGCATCCAATTTAGCGTCTTGAGATTTTAGGTCTCTAAACAAAAGCTCGGAAGAATTAAAGGATTGCTTGTTAAGGGCTGCGCTGACTAGCTCAATCACATTCTCTGCGTTTGAGGCATTGACAACAACCATAAACTTTGAGTCGCTGATTTTATAGACAATGATATCGTCGACAACATGCGCAGACTCGTCTAGTATGTAGGAATATTGAGCCTTGCCGGCGACGAGTTTGGCAACGTCATTTGTTGTAATCTCGTTTAGAAAGCTCTCTGCCTGAGTGCCGCTAAACTCTAAAACTCCCATGTGAGTACAGTCAAAAAGCCCCGCTGCTTCGCGCACGGCGGTATGCTCGGCGGAAATACTACTATACCAAAGCGGCATAAGATAGCCGGCAAACGCAGCAAGCCTAGATGGGTTGACAAGTTTGATATGCTCATCGTAGAGAGCACTCTTTTTGCAAGATTCTTGAGATGTCACGGTTACAGTCCTTACTAAAACATAAATTATTGCGCAGCTAACCAGCCATATTCAATACATTTATGCTCTGTCCTGTCACCTGAGAGTTTTAACCCTTCGGTACTCGATTAAACGAGTTCTCCAGAGAACCGTTAAGCCAAGATCCTTTTGCCTGAGAGTTTTCCGATATAGAAATCAGTTGCACCTTCGGCTTCTCGAAAGAGATATCTCTCTTGGCCATCATTCGGTATTAGAAACACCTTTTAACAAAAACAGTTCTTGATTGCAATACAAAAATCATTTTTCTCTCACTAGAGATATTCTAGGATTTTCTTCTAAGCAGGAGACCACAAGAAAGCAGCAACAGAGCTGTTGTAGGCTCTGGGACTATCTGCTGGGCGCCTTGGGTTGGGCTAACTAGTAGCGTTACCAACGCACCATCGCTAGGCCAATTGTCAGGGTTGTCCATATGAGCTTCAAAGCCAAACTCAAATACCAGGTCTCCCTTTTGAGCCAATCCCGTTGCTAGGAATGAAACATTCATCAATGCCTGCGCACTATTTTGCCCTTGCGCACTCGAGAGAAATACTGGTGCGAATGGTTTGCGCGTATCGCCGTCATCTACCATAGGGCTAAACCAAAGCTCGAAATTCTCAATGCCACTACCCGCTGCACTATCAACAGCAAGAAGCTCTACATCTAGCCCAAAATAATCATACTGGCTAATATCGCCAAAGACCAGAGAGCCGCTACCGCCAAAAATAGATGAGCTGTAGAAGATTTGTGAGTCTTGGCCTGCGTTGCCCTTGAAGCTAATATCAAATTCAACGCCATCACCAGAAATACGTTTACCAACAACTTCTGCCGTTAGATTCGAGAATGGGGCATAGTCTAAATTCATAAGTGCCGCTTGCGAGAGTGTTACGGTTGATGCGCCTGCGCAGGCAACTGTGATAAATAATGCAACAAACAAAACTAAAATAGCTTTTAAACTATTCATATTAAAACTCCTAACAAGATGATGTGATGTATTGGGAACCTCTAAAAATTCATTTTGGCATACAAGCGAACCTTTTTGTCGCCGGACTACGTCAGACAAAAGCCACCTTATTTACAAATAAGGCTGATTTGTCTTCCTTGCCGGACAATAAAAATTTTCTACTTGCAGCTCAAAAGCAATTATTAGAACTACCCATTAGTTTTTAAATCTTTTTTAATCTATAACTTCAAGCCAATGATTAGATATCAATAAGATATCATCAAAATTAACTGCGCCGTCTCTGTTGATATCGGCCCCTTCGCACCAATATGGATTATCGCAGTCTGAATTCATCCATTTTTCGGATATAGTAGCAAAATCTTTAAGATCAACAATATTGTCAGAGTTAGTATCCCAAGGTTCTAATACTCTGTTCCAAGTTATTGAGCTAACACTAGCACCCGCAACATTATCTAAGCTTAGAATATCTTGCGTCTTTATCTTTAGCTCATACCTGCCCTCTTGGTCGGTTAGGTATGTTAATCCGCTAAGCCTAAACGTATTGTCTGAGAGAGCTCTTATCGCTATTGGGTAGCTAATCAGATTGTCTCCGAAATCTCTAGTTAGGCTGAGATCTCTCCAGTCGAAAGTTGCTGGGTCGATAGCAACATCAAAAGTTACGTCTATCGTTGCGACTGGATCAGACTTTAATATAACCTCTGAAACTTTAACTGGATTTTGGATAGTAGTGTAGACTAGCCTATACTCGCCGCTGCTGTTAGTGTCAAATATGTGTAAGAATCTCTCTCTATAAGCCGGCTCGTTTAGAGGTCTTAGAATCCTATCAGTTGTCCAAACGTTATATTCTGGCAAGAGAATCTTTCCGTCACTTCTGATTACATACGCCAGAGATAATTCTTCGCTAGAGGGATTATCCAATCTAATATAAACATTGCCATCTATAGCTTTGACGCTGAGATTAACCTCAAGATTATTCTCGCTAGCAACCGCATCTGTCTGCGCGTTAAGAATGGTCTCGACTGGTTCTATGAGCCCATCACTCGTATAGAGAGTGTCTGGGAGCGAATTAGTATCGGCAATATCATTAACTAGGAAATCAACAATCCCATCGCCAGCGGGCGAATCAAGACGCACGCAATGAATTAGCTCATGAACCTCAACACTATCTATCAAGCTCAAACGAGGATCGCCCAAACCGTTGATGTGTTCACAGGCTCTAGCGATGGAAAATCTGCTCTATACACTGACCTTTTAAACATTTCAAATCCCTGTTAGTTTGCGTCTTTTGCGCCCTCACGTTAAAGGTTTTTTTATCTGCGTTTATGTGCGGTTAATGCATGTTCATTTGTAATTTGGATTTAGAATCAATTCTCTCTGTCAGCTTCAATAGCCAATGCGGTGGTGCCAATGATTCCAGAGTCTTCACCCAAACTCGCGAAACATATTTCTACTGAATCTTGCCTTCCGGGCCAAGCGTATTTTTCAAACTCTGCGCGAATATCATTTAGCAATTCATCGCCTCTAGCAATCATTCCTCCTGAGAAGATAATCTTTTCTGGAGATATAAAATTCTGGATGACAGCGCAGAGCCTACCTAGAACTTCATGTGTTAGCGATGTTACCTCACAGGCAAGCTCGTCGCCGCTATCTCTGTGAGTATATACATCGCGGCAGCTCAACATTTTATTTTGCAATAGAAGCTCTTTGAGCGTAGATTTTCTGCCCTTTTGAATTTCCTCTATCGCGCGTCTTGCAGTGTTTGAAGCAGAAGCATACGCCTCCGCGCAGCCACGTTGACCACAACCGCAAAGCCTACCATTGGGGAAAATTGCGATATGACCAAGCTCTCCCGCCGCATCAAGATGACCGTGTACGATCTGCGCATTGGCTATAACTGCCCCGCCAATACCAGTTCCAAGTGTTAGAAATACTACATCTCTAGCGCCTCTAGCAGAGCCAAGTGTGTACTCACCCCAAAGAGCAGCATTGGCATCATTCTCCATTGTTACAGGAATATTTAGCCTGCGCCCAAGAGCGTCTCTAAAAGCAAACCCTCTAAAGAGCGGAAGATTTGGAGCGTTTTCAATAACCCCTTTTTTCAAATCAACCGGCCCTGGGCAACCGACGCCTGCGCCAAGCAAGTCTTCTTTGCTAAAGCCATTCTTGCTAAGGAGATTGGATATCGCTGACGCAATAGTTTCGACAACAAACTCAGGTCCTTTTTCGGGTTGAGTAGGCATAGAAACCTTTTCTATAAGGGTTAGCTTCTCATCAAAGAAGCCTATCTTTATATTGGTACCGCCAAGGTCTATACCAAGAAATAACCGAGCCATTGCCACCTCTTTCTCTTGTGAGTTAATCAGAATAACCGTCTGGATTTTGATTGTGCCACTTCCACGCCGATTCAATAATACTGTCAATATCTGGGACTTTTGGCGTCCAGCCCAATTCTTTTTGAGCCTTAGAAGAATCGGCGGTTAAAAAGGCTGGGTCTCCAGACCTTCTCTTTTCGCGCACAACTTTAAAGTCTTTGCCCGAAACTCTTTTAACAGCTTCAATAACCTCTAAAACAGAATAGCCTTTACCGTTGCCAAGATTGTATATTTGTTCGGTGGTGCTAGAGAGTTTCTCGAGTGCTAGAAGATGGGCTTGCGCAAGATCTTCGACATGAACATAATCACGCACACAGGTTCCATCCGGTGTTGGATAGTCGTCTCCAAATATCTTAATAGAATCTCTCTTTCCCATTGCCGCTTGGATTATAAGTGGGATAAGATGGGATTCTGGCCAGTGGTCTTCTCCGAGCGTACAATTGTTGCCTGCGCCGCATGCGTTAAAATATCTCATGGCGGCATAGTTTAGCCTGCCTGTTTGTGATTGGAAATGACACATCCTCTCAACGGCAAGTTTGCTATCACCGTAAGAGTTTATAGGAGATTTTGGTGAAGATTCTTGAAGAGCTTTATTTTGAGCCATTCCATAGACTGCAGCAGATGAGCTAAATACAAATCTATTTACTTTGCAAAACTCCATCGCACGAAGCAAATTATTGGTGTTTGAAACATTGTTATAATAAAAACCAAGAGGATCGAGCATAGACTCGCCAACCTCAATTAGAGCTGCAAAATGCATTACAGCATCAATTTTGTATTTGGTCATTGTTTCAACGAGCTTATCATAATCTGCCAAATCGCCGTGGATAAACTCTGCGCCATCAACAACTGCTTTTCTGTGACCTTTGCTTAGGTTGTCATAGACAATTGTCTCGTATCCATTCTCAACCAAAACAGCCGTCATATTGCTGCCAATATAGCCCGCACCGCCGCAAACTAAAACTCTCATGCTGATTTCCCCTTTTATTTACTAATCAGCAATCTCTTGATTTATCAATCTGGCAATCTTCTCTTCTAGCTTCTTGTCTCTGCCAAGGTCAATCCAGCGAGTTTTATTGAAATCCATATTTGCCGTAATACCTTGGGTTCCACCTTGAGACCTGGCGAATATGTTACGCGCATCTGCTAGACTAACTGGCTCATCAGTATCAAGTGAAAGCCTCTTGGTCGTTACAATGATTTGCGGCCCAGAAGTTTCATCTGAATAGACAACCTCAACTCTTCTAGTTATAGATTGAATATTTGCTTCTGCTGTATTGTAAAGACCGGCGTTATCACTTCTCCAAAATTCAATTAGTTGAGCTCCGCTAAGTGGCGCAGTCATTAGGTATTTATTGTCTAGGTCGAATTTGTTAATGTGAAATTGCATATGCCTCAAGACTGTCCTTGCCGCATAAAGATACGTATCACTTGAGACGTTAGAGACACTGCTACCTTTAGACAGACTCTGCTGCTTATCGGTTGATGAACATCCAACGCCAATCCATAACATTAGAATTGCTAGGGCTAAGAAAGCTCTCATAAAATTCTTCCTTGAATTAAGTTAATTGCGTATATAACTTTGCTGATTATATACGCAATACATCCTTCACTCAAGCAGATTAACTTCAAAAAAACGCGGCTGATGAATCATTATAGCAAGATAATGCCTCGTATCGAATAAACAACGACAAATTTATACAGTTCAAGATAGATGTTGATTTCAAAATATCCTTGATAAAAAATGAAAAAAACTTAGAGATTTAACCTTCCCTTAAGGTTCGCTCAGTAAGATACGATGGAAACGAACGATATAGGGATACGTGGTTACTAGATTTCCCTATAAAGATTTTAAAAACTCACATGTTGTTACACCTAAATAATTGGAGAATAAGAATGGATTCTAAAAAGGCAGATACAGATTCTAAAAAGATAGATGCAAACTTATGGATTAATAGGTTCTTTTTTGTTAACTACCTACTAATGCTGATTAACGTGGCAGGCTTTATGTTACTTAATGAGGGTTCTGGCATTATCGCCGCTCTATTCTCTGTTGCTGTTACAATCGCCTACGCTTTAGTATATTTAATTCCAGCTGGCATAATCATTTCAGTAGCAAAAACACTCACAAAGCTTCTGCGAATCTGGGACAAAACATATGCTCGTATTTTCATATACTCTGTATCAATATTAACGTTAACTCTTAGCCACCTAGTAATATTGGTTGATAGAACTATATTTAAGATGTACGGATTTCACTTCAATGGTTTTGTTTGGAACATTCTAACCACTAAAGGTGGATTCGAATCCCTTGGATTTGACCATGGAGCATATTGGGTTGCGACTGGAGCGACCGCAGGCTTTATAATCGCGGAGATTCTCATACTAATTGTATGCATAAAATGGAATAACTTTAAAGTAAGTCGTACCAGCAAACTACCACATTACCTGAGAATCTCAATGCCTTATATTGCAGGCTTAATGTTTATTGCTCAGGGAATATCTTTTGGCTTCTCAAGCTATAGCGGCTGTTCAAGTATTTTGGTTAGGTCGTATACAGTTCCATTCTATCTACCAATTACATTCAAGAGCGTTCTGAGAGATCTTGGATTTAAGCCAAGCGAGAAAAATGTTCTAACTGCTAAACAAAACAAAAATCTTGCCCTAAATTATCCACTCAAGGAGATCAAACAACGCCCCGATAGCACAAAGTACAATATCGTTTGGCTTGTCGCAGAATCTCTCAGGGCGGACATGTTAAATCCAGAGGTTATGCCACAAACATACAAGTTTGCTCAAAAAGGACAATGGTTCCTCAATCACTACAGCGGCGGAAACGGCACACGCAAGGCTCTATTTAGTATGTTCTACGGGCTCTATGGCAATTATTGGGATGCATTTCTAAATGAACAACGCTCTCCAGTGGTAATGGATTTGCTCCAAAATAATGGCTACCAGATAGATCTATACACAAGTGCAAGATTCACCTATCCAGAGTTCGACAAAACACTCTTTAGCAAGATACCAAAAAAACAACTACACGAACAACCAACGGGAGTTGGCTGGAAAAGTGACCGTGAAAATGTTGCCAAGATGCTAAAGTTTATAAGCACACGCGACAAGAACACTCCTTTTATGAGTTTTCTATTCTTTGAATCTCCACATGCAAGGTATTACTTTCCTCCAGAATGTGCAATAAGAAAGAACTATCTTAAAGATTTCAATTATGCAACTGCAGATATCGCCAAGGATATCGACCTAATTCACAATAGATATATCAACTCTTGCTATCACCTTGACACCCAACTTGCCAGAATTATAGACTATCTAGAGAAAGAGAAATTATTAGACACGACAATTGTAATAATCACAGGCGACCATGGCGAGGAATTTATGGAACACGGTCGTTGGGGGCATAACTCCGCCTTTGTAGAACAACAGGTTAGAACCCCAATGATTATATGCGTACCAGGTATGAAACCGAAACAATACACAAAGATGACTAGCCACCTAGATATATCGCCAACAGTTATGCACCTATTGGGCGTAGAAAACCCATCAGAGGATTTCTCACTCGGCATAGATATGCTATCTGATAAAGAGAGAAAATACACAATCATCTCAGACTGGGACAGCTTAGCTTATAGAGACGATAAATACAAAATCGTTCTACCGCTCAAAGCAAGCGCTCTTGGCAATGTAATAACAACTGCCAATGATGAAAAGGTCGAAGATTCTTCTATCGTATATTCTCAGGAACAAAAAAATCTGATTCAAGTATTGAGTGATTCTGGAAAATTCACAAAGAAACATTAAGGGGAAATTAATATCTAATTCAGTTAATCTTAATATTAAATAGCTACCATCGTAGCAAACATTTAAAACTCACTAGATAATAAATTATTAAAACAACCTAAAGGATTCATATGAAACTTAAACCTTTTCCACATTCACGTTATGACGGTATGATCGCTGTCTCTTATACACATCTCCGAGCC
>WGDE01000066.1 GCA_015493385.1 Phycisphaerae bacterium | reverse complement strand
GCAGCGTCAGATGTGTATAAGAGACAGATATAGGGCTATTATATCCAATATTGTTTTTAGTTTAAACTATTTTAACTAAAGGAAATCGTATGGTAGGGGCAAGTAAAACTTCAATTGCTATCGTGATGGGCTCGGATAGTGATCTCTCAACAATGCAAAAATGCATTGATATATTAAAAACATTCGATATCTACCCTGAGGTAAGGATAATTTCAGCGCATAGAACGCCTGATATTGCCGCAGAGTTTGCCGATAATGCGCAAAGCAAAGGTGTAAAGGTAATTATTGCTGCGGCTGGAATGGCTGCGCATCTTGCTGGAGCAATCGCGGGTAGAACGCCACTGCCTATTATTGGCGTTCCGATACAAGCAAGTGAAGGGCCAACCGGCATGGATGCATTGCTTAGTACGGTACAGATGCCGCCGGGAGTTCCTGTGGCAAGTATGGCAATTGGCTCAGCTGGAGCTAAGAATGCCGCAGTATTCGCTGTTCAAATATTGGCTCTAAGCGATGATGATTTGGCGGCTAAACTCGATAAATTCAGAAAAGAGCAAAGCGCGGCAGTTGTGGCGAAAGATAAAAAATTGCAAGAATCACTCATCAGCTAATGATGATTAATTGTGTTTAATAAAACAAAACCCACGCAATAGTAAAACTCTTGCGTGGGTTTTTAATTTTGAGTCTAGTTTTTAGCAAGAAGCTGCTCTTGTAATAATTGCTAAACTTGCCCAACCGTCAAGAGAGAATTGTAATCACCGTATGGATTCTGCTCAACATTCTCGTTGTAAGGGTCTTGTTGCCATTTTCCATCAACAACAAGACGGTAACGATATTTACCAGGAGCTAAATTAAGCTTAACTTGCCAAGCTCCATAGCTATTGATTTTTTCCATAATAGTATTTTCTGGCTGCCAGTGATTGAAATCGCCGGCGATTTGAACTTTATTTGCGTTTGGATACAGAGTTGTAAATGATATTACGCTACCATGTTGTCTTACGCCATAATACTGTTCTATCTCGTTTTCTACCTTATCTAGGATTTTTTCGGTAGTTTCTTCTTTGAGGTTTTCTTGGGTCAGTTGGCGACTTGGTGATGTTTCTTCGAGAATCCCCCGTGCGTTGTTACTTATCGATTCTAGCTGACGAGATAGTGAGCTGACCATTTCTTTGCGATGCGTAAGTGTATCTGTGCTAATTAGCTCATCAGCGAGTGAGAGAAAATCTTTACTTCCTTTGCTCGAAGGTTCATATTCCGTAATTGGTTGGCCAAGACTCGCCGCCTCTTTTAGCTTTGTATTGAAGTTTATTACAGTCTGGAACATTCTGGAGCCAAAATGCTTTCTGAGTTCTGCTAAGATTTCACGGCTCATCTTCGTGCGAACATCGTACATGCTAGCCAAAACCATTACATTTATTGGTTGTTCGCACTGGTCTGAGAGAACTTTTAGTGTCTCTAGTTGTTTGCTAAGTCCATGCAGTGAGAAGTACCCAGTCTCAACCGGTACGATAACATCTTGTGAGCTTCTAATAGCATTGAAAGTAAGCAATCCCACCGATGGAGGGCAGTCAATTATGCAATAATCGTAATGGTCTGATACGGTGGAGAGTACGTCCTTGAGGCAGTTCTCCCTGCCTACAACTCCGGCCATCTGTTGCTCGAATGCTGCTAGGTCTATATTTGACGGGGCGAGTTCAAAATTGTCAGATATCTGCCAAAGAATTTCTGATAAGTCTATTTTCTCTTTACGGCTAGCACTTAGTAGGCTATCGTAAATTGCAAGTTCAATTTGATCTTCAGGAACTGCAAGCCCAACAGCGCTGTGAGATTGTGGGTCCATATCAACGAGTAATGTGCGCTTACCCTTTACAGCAAGTGAACTTGCGAGATTGATAGATACTGTGGTCTTACCGCAGCCGCCTTTTTGGTTGACAATAGCAATAGTTCTCATTTCTAACGAATGCTCCTTGATAGCAATATGGTAATCATGCGGTTTCCTAGCACTAAAAAGAGTGTTTTATTGTATGTCCGCACCGAAATTTCAATCTAAACAAACTAGTTAAAGTTCTCTATTAATCGTAATAATCAAGTACGACTACATAATTAGATATTGTTTTTTCGGACCTTGCTGGTGTTTTACATTAGTTTTTTTCGAAAAAAATACCGAAATAAGCCAGTATCAGTAGTAATATGGGACTTTCCTTGGGAGAGATGATTGAAGCGAGGCATTATGACGAGAAGAGACATATGCTTGTTTTATAAGGAGGGGCATACTGGACAGGCGGAGAAGTAGGAGGAGAGGGAGGAGATGCCTGCCCAGCAGCGCCCATTAGAGACTCTAGCTCGAACAATAAATGTCAAAGTTAGAGCGAAATAAAGATGCAAGACTCCCTTACCTGTGTGCTATTCTATTGCATTACATTCTCATATTCAAGTGAGTTTGTGATTTATTAGTTGTCTTGTAGTTATTTCAATCAAAATAGACCACTGTTGCTAACATTGTTGGCATCATTTCTTATTGTCAGGTTGTTGTGACTAAATGCTTATATTGTAACACTATAGGTTACTTTATCGGCCCTATGTTTTTTGGGTCGCTGGTGTCGTGGGAGATTGTCATATTTTTTTCTTTTTTTTTTGAGAAATTGGGGCTTCTCGCCCAGACACTTCGACTACTTTTAGCGAAAAGACTTGGCAATCCCGCAACGGTAGTATAGCCTAACGCTCTTGCCTATCGGCGTAGATAGGCGCGAAAGACATATAAATCAAAATTAAAGGAGATTCTTTCGTGAGTAAGGAACTAGCTCGTGACTTAATTAACGCGGGCGTACATTTCGGCCATGGAGCAAGCCGTTGGAATCCGAAGATGAAGCCATATATCTTCGCAAAACGCGGTATGATCCATATTATTGATGTGAAGCAAACCATGAAGGGGCTGCTAATTTCTAAAAAGCTCCTCGCCCAGGTGGTGGCTTCAGGAAAAGACGTTGTTTTTGTTGGAACAAAGCGCCAAGCTCAAAAGGCAGTTGAAACTGCAGCTAAAGAAACTGGCATGCACTTTGTTTCCAATCGTTGGCTTGGTGGTATGCTAACAAACTTCCGTACCATCCGTTCACGCGTCCAGCGTATGGAAGAGCTTGAAGCAATGCTAAGTGATGGCACTATTGAAGCAGAGAGCAAGAAGCGTGGCTCTATGCTCAAACGTGAACTTTCTAAAATCAAGGCAAACCTTGATGGTGTACGCAAGATGAACCGTATGCCAGGTGTTATTGTTGTTATTGACACTAAAAAAGAAAAGAATGCACTAGCAGAAGCTAGAAAGCTTGGTATTCCTACTATTGGTATTATTGACACAGATTCAGACCCAGATGCGGTTAACATTGCTATACCAGCTAATGATGACTCAATCAAGGGTATTGAAATATTGCTGTCTGAACTTAGCGCTGCGGTTGCCGAAGGTAAAACTATGGCAAGAGCTCATGCTGCTTCTAATGATTCTCCAATTCGCGGTAGAAGCAAGAGGCGTGCGATGGGTTCATCCAATGATACACCGCCAGAAGTTAAGGCAGAAGCTCCAGAGGCTAAAGAGGCAGTAGCTGAATAATAAATCTGGGGTTAATAAGTTTTAGTGTTGTACTACAAGCCCCTACAGATGTTGGGGCTTGTAGTTTTATTAAGGATAAGACAGAATTACTGTTGGAGATAAAAATGTCAGAGATTACTGCATCAGCAGTTATGAAACTGCGTAAAATGAGCGGTCAAGGAATGATGGACTGCAAGAATGCGTTAAAAGAAACAGCCGGTGACGTAGAGAAGGCAATGGAAATCTTGCGTAAGAAGGGTCTTGCGACTATGGCAAAAAGAGCCGCCAGAGACACTTCAGAGGGTAAGGTTGTTGTTAAATCAAAAGATGGTTCGACTGTTATGGTTTCACTTTGTTGCGAGACGGACTTCGTTGCTAAAAACGACGATTTTATTGCAACAGCAGATAAGTTAGCTGAAGTGGCCCTTACAGGAGATGATATGTCTGCTGAAGCAATCGGAGCGATTGATTGCGATGGAAAACTTTTCTCAGAAGTAATTACTGAGCTAGTAAGCAAGACAGGCGAAAAGACAGAAATTGGCGACTGTGCTAAATTCAGCGCTAGCGATAAAGGTTTTGTCGCAACCTACACACACTTTGACGATAAGAGTGGTGCAATGGTTGAGATTGAATGTGACAGTTCTGCTACCGCATCTAATGCCGACCTTCAAAAAGTGGCTAGTGAAATCTGTATGCACATTACTGCAGTTAAGCCAGTGTCTCTAGATAGAGATAGTTTCGACCCTGCAGTTATCGAAAAAGAGAGAGCTTTCGCTGCTGAGCAGGTTAAAGATAAGCCAGCTAATATTATTGATAAAATTATTGAAGGAAAGATGAATAAATTCCTAGCTGATAACTGTCTTGTAAATCAAAAGTTTGTTAAAAACGAAGATCTTACAGTTGAACAGGCTCTATCTGCGGCGGCTAAAGCAGCTGGTGGAGAGGCTAAGATTGTGAAATTCACAAGAGTTGAGATTTCTTAAGTTTGTTTTAGATGTTCCTTTAAGTGTTAAAATCAAAAGCATCGACGTGTTGGACGTCGGTGCTTTTTTATTGCTTATCACTCGGGCGACAATAAGCTAACACGGCGGCTAAATTTATGGTAATATTGTGTCTAAAAGATTGGGCGATATTGATAAATGAGTTTTTTTCTGTTATAAGATGAGTATCCAATCTAACTTTAGTTCAACT
>WGDE01000065.1 GCA_015493385.1 Phycisphaerae bacterium | reverse complement strand
GTGTAGCTGTTTGTTTTTAGTGTATCTTCAGGTGAAATCTTCTTTATTGTTTCGGCGGTGATTCTACCGAGCGAGTCTGATGCTACCTCATATTTGAGATTCGCATTAGCAAATGTTTTCCCGATGATTCTATTACCTAAGTAATCGTAAGACGCTATTGTTGTGTTAGTATCTGAATAGCTAACTGCTGTTACTCGGCCAAGTGCATCACAGATATAGTGAGTTGTTTCTGAACCGATTTTACGGCTGACGATGTTTTCCATTAAAACCTTATCTACCCTACGTTTCTTTTACACATATCACGACACATTTCAAATGCGTAACTGTCTAACAAATCTAGTTTTACCGAACGATGAGATTAAAGATCGCTTTTCCTCCCTTGAGCAAATAAAAGGATATTATTACTAACTGAATCACATAGATATCCAATATCGATTTAATGCTGTATAATCCACTCTTGTGAAAGAATATAGTCATATAAGATATGCCTACTAATGAAGCTAAAATCAGTATTACAGCGAACCCTAAAGTTATTAATCCTATCGAACGGATAGTGCTCCATACCACCAAATCGTCATTTTCCATTTGTATTTTGGGAATCAAGCTCATCGACTTCTCTACAATAAACCTGCCAAAGGTTATCAAGTAAACAGCCAGAATACACCGCAATATCACAGCAGAATAATTCAAGAACAATGCTGTTAAAAACAGAACAATGGCTTTGTCGCCGGATTGAGAAAAACGAGGATATGAAGTTATAAGAAACAATAATAGTTTATTACCTTGGATGATTAATAGAAAAAACCCGATTATACGAACAATTCTGACTACTCTTTGTTTAGACATATCCAGCATTTAGTTTACCCTTTTAAAAATTGCTATTACAAGATTCATGGAAAGCTCTGCTTGCTTCGCCAACATCATAGCTTGCATACATTGAAGTATTAACTCTACCGAGTAATAAGGCTAAAGATTGCCTTTCCTTTCTTGAGTAAGTAAAAGGATATTATTGTCAACTGAATTATATAAATAACATCTGACCAATCAATGTAGGACAATTCATATGTGCGAAAAAACATGGCATGATAAAACATATATACCAGTGAACTTAAAAACTGTATCAAAATAAGCCCTAGAGTTATTAAGCCTATCGAGCGAATAGCCCCCCATACTATCAGATCGTCATTTTCCATTTTAGTTTTAGGAATTAAACTCATCGACTTTCTCACAATAAACCTACCAGAAGTTACCAGATAAACAGCTCCAATAGATTGTAATATCACAACAAAATATTTCAGGAACAATGTTGCTAGAAAAACACTAAATACTTTGTCAGAACATTGAAAAAAAATAGAATATGAAGTTACAAAGAAACTCAACAGATCATTAATTTGAATAATTAACAAAAAGAACCCAATTGCACGAACAATTCTCACTATCCTTTGTTCAGGTATATCTAACATTTGGTTTACCCCTTTATTCTCACAATTGCTTCATTGTGTAAATTCTCGACCCGATCTTCTTCGGAGAGTTGCCCGCATTCTCTCATAAGCATTATTTTGATAAAGCAACAGATTCTGGTGAGAAAGTATATCGCTCACTAAAATTTTATTGACTCAAACACACTTGTAAGTTTAATCCGCTTTTATTTATTCTAATCTTCATATTCAAATTTAAGATTTTCGCACTTTACTCGTTTTCCGTTATAAGTCACAAATTGACCTTTTTGGCATCTTATACTGCATGGAGCACACAAACCGTTTCCTACACTCGAAATATTAGATGTGGCCTTATCCATAATATCTTCAAATGCTGAAAAGATTTCTTTTGATGTAGCACTATCATAATACAGTGGGGCATCGTAAGGACTAGCAAGAACATCATCTCCTACAAAATCCTCATCTCCCAATGAAGTACTAATTTTCCAAATTCCATCTTTACAATGAGCATGAAGATAAGATCTATGTTCAGTCCAAGTTGGTTTTGCGGCAGGCCACAACCCCTTATCAGCAGTCGCAAAGAGCCCTATTGGTGCAGATTTATTTGCAATTGACCATAACAAATCTTTAATACTACCTCCACTGCCAGTAGCGTTTAAAGGAATAGCGTTTTTATTTTGCACCCAACATCTCTTGAGATGCAGATATTCATTACAAGAACAATGCTTCAGCCCCCAATCATCCCTACCATTCACAGGATCACTCTGGCAATAAACCATCAATCCATACCCATCGCGATACTGCGTATGAACAGCAAACAGATTATTCCAATTTCCACTCGGATTAATTCCTCTTGGATCTTCGGTTATGAAGCTGCGCTCTTGCGGCGAGTAGTAACGGTTGCGCAGATAATAGTTGCCTGTCTCATCATCATAGTAATAACCATTCCAAAGAACACTTAACCCTTCAAGGTCGCCGCCCTGCGAAACTGTCGGCTCGCCCCAAGCATTGTAATCAATATAATCTATCTGAACTTGATTTCCATCATAATATGCTTTAGCGATAACAGAATTCCTAAAATCAGTAACCAGATACCTACCACTGCCACTGCCAGCAGATCTGTGCATATAGATTACTTCTCCAGCTGCGCCGTAGACGTACTCTCTGTATTCATTGTTAGGATAAACCTCACTAAGAACTGCGCCGTTTAAGCCATACACGTAATTTGTATCTGATAGGCTAACCGTTTTCTTGGCGCGTCTGCCGGCTGCGTCGTATTGGTAGTCTGCTAGAGCAGTGTTCTGCGCATCCTTAACTTCTGTAATACGGTCTTCCTTGTCCTTTAGATAACTATAGCCGCTTGACTGCGCATTGGTTGGATTACCAAGCGTATCAAACTCATAGGTGCTAGTGCCTGCGCCGACTAGTTGACCTAGATTGTTGTAGGTATAGCTTACTGTATTCCTTGAGCCTAGGCGGTTTGTGTTTGCGGAGTAGGTGTAGCTGTTTGTTTTTAGCGTGTTTCCTGATGGCAACTCTTTGATTTTCTCTTCTGTTATTCTGCCGAGCGAGTCTATTTTGTTTGATG
>WGDE01000064.1 GCA_015493385.1 Phycisphaerae bacterium | reverse complement strand
CGGGGATATTCATATCCTTACATTCGCCTATATACTCAACAATCTTATCCGTTGTGTTCTCGTATGTAAGCAGCGATGCCATAAATTCGCAAGGCCAGTACGCTTTTAAGAAGGCAGTCTGGTATGCGACAAAGGAGTATCTAGTCGCGTGCGATTTGTTAAAGCCATAACCGGCAAACTTTTCGATAAGCTCGAATATGTAGTTTCCCTGTTTTGCGGTAAGCCCTTTTTCTACACATCCCTTTACAAACTGCTCTTTCGCTGCCTCTATGACCTTGTGCTTCTTCTTACCAATTGCCTTAATGAGTGTATAGGCTGCGCGAAGCTTGATGCCGCCAAGGCCGTGGCAAATCTGCATCACCTGTTCTTGGTAGATCATAATTCCGAAAGTCTCTTCTAGAAACTCGCGCATAATTGGATGCTCAACATCCCAGTCTGCTCCATGCTTTCTTTTTACAAAGTCTGGAATCAACGCCATAGGACCTGGGCGATAGAGCGCGTTGGCAGCAATCAAATCCTCAAGCCTATCCGGTTTCATTTTCATTAGAAGATCTTGCATACCGCCAGATTCAAACTGAAATACGCCTTTAGTTTTCCCTGTTGCGAAGATTTCGTAAACCTTCTCATCTTCGATATCAATCGCGTCTATGTCTAGCTTTTCACCGTGTAACTGCTCAATCCAGCGCTTCGTCTGTTCTATAACTGAGAGGGTTCTAAGCCCTAAGAAGTCCATTTTTAGCAGGCCAACCGCTTCAACTTCAGGTCCCTCAAACTGTGTTATAATATCGTCAGAGCCGCTTTGTTTGTATATTGGCAAGAAATTCATTAGCGGTTCATCAGCGATAACTACCGCGCAGGCGTGAACGGATGCGTGTCGAGTGAGCCCTTCAAGCTTGCTTGCAATCTCGAAGGCGTGCTTAATCTGCGGATCTGACTCTATTATGTCCGCAAGCTCTTGTTCTGCGGCTATGGCCTTCTCAAGCGTTTTTGCGTCTGCTGGGATTAACTTTGCGAGTTTGTCAGCATCGCTGAGCGGGATGTTTAAAACTCGGCAAACATCACGGATAACCCCTCTAGCCTTCATTGTTCCAAATGTCGTAATCTGGGCTACTTCGCCGTATTTCTCACGCACATGCTCAAGTAAACGAGGTCTGCCGTCTTGGCATATGTCGATATCAATATCGGGCATCTCATCGCGTTCTGGATCCATAAATCTCTCAAAGAGAAGGCCGTATTTGATAGGATCAACATTGCACATCCCAAGGCAATACCCAACGATTGTTCCAACGCCAGAGCCCCTAGCTCCGGTTGGAATATCATGCTCGGCAGCCCAGTTACAGAAATCCCAGACGATGAGGAAGTAGCTAGAGAAGCCCTTGCCGTCAATCACTTCAATCTCGCGTTTTATCCTAGCGTCAATTTCGGGTGTAATCTCTCCGTAGAGTTTTTTTGCTCCGGCATAGACTAGTTCTGTGAGATACTCACCATCTGTTTTTCCATCGGGCGGTTGAAATGTCGGCGCGTGGCGCGTTTCGAGGTCTATCTCAACGTTACATCTCGCAGCAATCTTGACAGTGTTATCGCAGGCTTCAGGGATGTCTGCGAAAAGCTCGCGCATTTCTTGGTCGCTTTTTAGATAAACGCTTGGAGGATATTTCATACGCTGCGAGTCGCTTACCAGTTTGCCCGTGCTTATACATGTTAGGGCGTCATGTGCGGCATAATCATCCTTTTTGAGGAAGTGTACATCATTTGTTGCCACGACTCCCACACCAAGCTCTTTTGCTAGATCTACTAAAAATGGGTTGGGGTCTTTTGGAATATCGTCGACGTAGTCATGGCGTTGAAGCTCAAGGAAGAAATTCTCTTTTCCGAAAATGTCTATATATTTAATCGCCGCCTCTCTAGCAGCTTCTTCTTTTCCCTGTATGAACAGCTTTGGAACTTCTCCTCCAATACAGGCGCTTGTTGCAATTATTCCTGCGCTGTATTGTCTTAGCAATTCTTCATCAACACGTGGTCGGTAATAAAAACCCTCAGTGTATGCGAGAGAGCTGAGTTTGAGCAGGTTGCGGTAGCCAACGTTGTTCTCGGCTAGTAAAACCAAGTGAAAGGAGTTTTCGCCAATCTTGCCGCTTCTATCATGTCTAGATTTTGGGGCGAAATACGCCTCAATACCAATAATCGGTTTGATGCCGGCACTAATTGCGCCTCGATAAAAATCAACCGCACCATACATATTTCCGTGGTCGGTCATTGCTATAGAATCCATCCCTAGCTCTTTGCAGCGGTCGAATAGCTTTTTAGGGCTGACTGCTCCATCTAAGAGAGAGAACTGTGTGTGTAGGTGAAGATGTGTAAATCCTTGTCCAGACA
>WGDE01000063.1 GCA_015493385.1 Phycisphaerae bacterium | reverse complement strand
TCAGCATGAAGCGCATCGCCAAAGCAGCGGGAGCTAAAAAGGCATCCATGGCTGCTGCATCAGATGTCGAGAGAGCGACAGGCTACGTCCTGGGCGGGGTCAGTCCTCTCGGGCAGAAAAAGAGGCTGAAGACGATTATCGATTCCTCCGCAAAAGAGTATGAGACTATTTTTGTCAGTGCGGGGCGTAGAGGGTTGGAGATCGAATTGAATCCTGTGGATTTGGCTGGATTGACCGATGCGGTGTTTGTGGGTATTTGTCAGTAGAAAAAACTAAAATTCTTTTGCTTGTTCTATAATGGTGGTGCGTTACATGATAGAGTTTTGTAACGAGTTAAAAAGTTCTTGCAGATGTATTACGATCATATTCAATGACTTGCTATGCAATTGATTCTTCAACTGCTTCCTTTATAGCTGATATATAAGGAATAATTACTTCTATGTATGTTTTGAGGTCGCCGAAGGAAACGTCAGCAGCTGTATCATTATGATGTATAATATTATTTCGTTTAGTAACAATTGTATTTATTAAGTCTTTGTTGTTTTTAAAGTTTTCATTTTGAGATAGGTCGATCCCAAGCATCTTGAATAATTTTAAAGTTTTGTAAGGACTTGCCGAAATTTCATTTGCAATATCCTTTTTTGCTATAGGCAATACAATGTTATTAAAATTAAGGTCTTTATTCTTTATTCCAGTAGCAAGCCTCCAGTGTAAAAAATTATGTGGGATTTGTGCAGTAGCTATCCGATTCGAGATATCTTGGCTGTACACAAATGCCGTATCTTGAAGATATGCTTCTAAATAGCTACAAATACTTATAAGATAGGACTTTACAAAAAAATTGACATTATCGATAAATAACGAGTCAGGTTCATCTGAAAGAATTCTTTGTTCAGAGCTATCAACTACTTCTTTTAATGACTCAAATAGCTCTATGTAGTGCGTATATGAAGAACTAATTGATAGCGTCATCAAGCAATGGTCTCCATAGATTTCTTCTTCTTAATATAGATGTTTTTTTCTGCAAACCACCAGAAAGAGCCCGTCTAAATTCATCCCTTGAACATAAATTGTAATAAGCATCTTTGATTTCTTCTTTATTATCTAAAACAACTTGCGTGTCTAACAACCCAACTGTAAGCATAAGCAAATCATAGTGAACCATTCCTTGCTTGGGTCTTTCCCTTGTAATATCTACGAATAGGTTTTCTTCAAAGACTGCTTTGCAATTGTTTAAAGCATTTTCAAACTTGGTGCGAAGCTCCTCGATATCTTGCTCAGTTTTCTCCATATTATTTTCCATATAGTTGTTGAGAAAATCGCTTAGATTATCGTTGAAACCCACAAGGTCAAGATTATCTGAAAATGCAAAAAATCTGAGTACTTGCTCATCTGGTTCCCGATTATCTCGAAATCTGTTACTACCATCAACAATACCAAAATTCTTAATTTCATCTTTTTCAGCTAATTCGATAAGAATGTCGTCAAGAGCTCCTGGGTAAATAGCATGTCTTATTTCTTGATGACTAAGCTGGACAGCGCCTTGATTTAATCTTGCGAAGATCTCTCGAACAAGTTTTTTTGGATTTTCTTTACGAAGAACAATACAACGAATTGTTGTTGACTCAAGCTCTGCTTGCAAATCACCAAGCTCAGAAAATTTCTTTCCCTCTAGTTCTTTAAATGTCGTCATTCCCTCTAAAGCAAATTCATCATTAAAAAACTTAGTCATAGTCGTCAGCCTTTGCACACCATCAATAACTAACTGTCTTCTATTCTCATCTTCAGCAAAATAGCATGAAGGAAGTGGAATTCTCATTAGGCATGATTCAATAAACTTTGAGGCTCTTCCCCAACCATCTTTATCCCATTTATATTTTCTTTGAAACTCTGGGTTTAATATAGTCTTAGGGGTTTCAGAAGTAATTCTAGAAACTAACGTTTCAAAAGGGTAGTCAATAGGGTATAAATTTAATGTCTTCTTTTCAATTCCTTCACTCATTTTATTCATCCCTTATAATTTTGTTGATTAATGTTTCCGCAACTTCGTTATTTAAAGAGCATTATAGCATATTTGGCTCGATATTCCAAAATAATGGAACTATTAAATACATGGAGCCCGCCTCAAGCATCCCGCTCACCACGAGGCGCAGGAGCCTTCGACGCTCAAGTGCTCATCGATGGCTTCCCATTCGATGCCGTAACCTCCTCCGCAGACCTGCCAGTTGCGTTGTTGCTCCTGAGTGGCATGGTCGAGACAGGGGTACCATACCAGTGGGACAATGACCGTCTGTCTATCTATAACTTCTCAGATGCCGTCAGAGTCCAAAAATTGTTTTAATGCCGTACTCAATTTTTCTCATCTCACTCTCTGTAACAACTTCCACTTTTTCACCCATGCGACTTTTTGAAATGCCTCGGAGCTGTTCGATCATAAAATGCAAACAAAATATTGCTATTACCTCGAGTATGAGGACGGGGACAGTTTATGCTGAGTTGATATGTTGTTATGTGCACAAAGTATGCACGTACAGACGGTATTCTCTGAATATCATAAAAAAAGGAAAACCATGAAGCGAAGAAATTTTCTCAAATTAGGGACGACATTTGCGCTGGTGCCTCTCCTCGGTCAAGCCGAGACGAAGAGCTCGGTCAGGCCGTTCAGCCAGAAATTGCCGATACCCAGACTGGCATCGTATCGGATGAAAAACGGAGTCAAAATATTTGACCTCAAGATTCAGGAAGGGGAAAAGCAGTTTTTTAAAGGGGTCGACACCGACACCTATGGCGTCAATGCCGACTATCTCGGGGAAACCATCCGGGTTCACGACGGCGACCGAGTACGGATC
>WGDE01000062.1 GCA_015493385.1 Phycisphaerae bacterium | reverse complement strand
TTTATAGTCAGATCTACATTACTTGCTATCTCTATAAAAGAGACTGATTTAACATTAATTTCGATCTTACAAATTTTCGGCGTTGGGCTTTTCTTCGATTTGATAGTCTTAGTCTACTTCAATACTGCGGGTAGCTTTATCAATATCTTCGTTACCGACAAATCACTTACATCTAAATTCAACCGCGGCTTTTCTCTACTGCAATATTTCATCTTTATATTTGCATTTGTATTTATAGCTGTTGCAGAATTCTTTTTCTGGGATGAATTTACTGCTAGGTTTAATTTCATTTCGGTTGACTATTTAGTGTACACACAGGAAGTTGTAAACAATATTTGGCAGTCATACCCAATGGTATGGCTACTAAGTGGTATCGCAATAGTTTCGGCGGTACTAGTAAGCGCAACCTATAAAATATACATGAATGGTCTTTCCCAAAAAACAACATTAACGCAGCGACTAAAAGTCTTTGTTGTGATGGCGATACTCTCTGGGCTATCACTACTGGTTAACAACTCAATGGCAGATCTCTCTCCAAATCGAGTAACCAACGAGCTAAGCAAAAATGGCATATACAGTTTCTTCTGCGCTTTTAGATCGAATGTTCTATCCTATGGCGATTTCTATCTAACAATGGAACCCCAAAAAGCTTTCAAATTATTACGCAAAGAATACTCTCTAGAAGACAAAAACAGTCTGAGCCCAAAAGATTATTCAATTAAGCGTAAAATTAGCGGCAACGGTCCTGAGAAGAAACTTAATGTTGTTCTTATTGTCGTAGAGAGCCTTAGCGCAAAATATTTGGGATGCTTTGGAAACGGCGAAAATTTAACACCAGAACTTGATGCCCTTGCAGAAAAATCCCTACTATTCACAAATCTATACGCAACAGGTACAAGGACAACGAGAGGCTTAGAAGCGGTTACGCTATCAATCCCTCCAACACCGGGGCGCTCAGTAGTAAAACGCGAGAACAATAGCAACCTATTCTCTCTTGGCAAAGTTTTCAACGACAAAGGCTATGAATCCCAGTTTATCTATGGTGGTCGCGGTTTCTTTGACAATATGAATAGCTTCTATGCTGGGAATGGCTTTAAAATTCTTGATGAAAAAGATTTTACCAAAGAAGAGACAACATTCAAAAACGCATGGGGCGTGTGTGACGTGGATCTGTTTGATAAGACTCTAAAAGAGTGCGACCGGACTATTGCTGCTGGTAAACCATTCTTAAAGCTTCTCATGACGACATCCAATCACCGCCCATATACGCACTCAGAGGTTATAGGAATTCCGTCAGATCACCACCGCTCAACTGCAGTTCGGTACACAGATTATGCCATCGGAAATTTCCTAGAAAAAGCAAAAGAGAAGCCATGGTTCAAAGATACAGTCTTCGTAATTGTAGCGGACCACTGCGCAAACAGTGCTGGTAAGTTAGATGTTGAAACCATAAAGTACCATATTCCTATGTTCATATACTGCCCTGCTCATATTGCTCCTAAAAAGATTGACACCTTATGCAGTCAGATAGATCTAGCACCTACACTTCTAGGATTGCTCAATTTCAACTATACTTCAGAATTCTACGGAAAAGATATCATAAACGATCCACCAAATAGAGCTTTCATTGGCACCTACCAAAAGCTTGGGCTCTATGAAAATGGAACACTAAACGTCTTAATACCGGGCAAAAAGTACGAGATTTTTTCTGTAAAAGACAACAAGGAAATGTTAACCTCAGGAAGTATTGAGAAAATGAACAGAACTATCAGTTTCTATCAAACCGCTGGATACTTAAACAAAAAGAATTTATCGAAAAAATAAGTTACGGTTAAGCAATGTAATAATTAAAATGGATTGTATCTAAGCTGGAATATAACTGAATGAAAAGAATCTGTCTACTAGAGAATCCAATCTCAGGCTCAAGCAATAACAATGCTACTATAGAAGAATTGTTAGCCCTCTTAGAAGAGAATAATTTTGACGTCACTCACGAAAAGCTTGTCTGTTTTGAGAAAACTAGAATTATTATCGAAGAGCAGATAAAGAAGAATTGTGAGCTATTTATTGTCTCTGGTGGTGATGGAACTGTCAGAAGTGTCGCGCAGCACTTAGTTGGTAGCAATATAGCGATGCTTATCTTGCCATCTGGAAATGAAAACTTATTAGCTTCAGAGCTTGGGCTTACATCTGAGCCAGCAAAGGTAATAGATACAATCCTGCAAGGGAAAACAAAGAATATTGATGTTGCAAAGATAAACGATTCTATTTGTATAGCCGTTGCTGGAATTGGCGTTGATGGTGCTATTGTTCGCGACGTACACAAAAAACGTAAAGGACATATCAATTTCTTTTCCTATGTCTGGCCAACTATAAAGACATTTATTGGGTATAAACACCGAAGAATAGAAATTGAAATTGACAAAAAAATAGTATGCGACACTAAAGCCATTGCATTCATAGGCAATATCTCGCGTTACGGTGGAGGTCTTAAAATTTTTAAAGATGCAATCTGGGATGATGGGCTCTTAAATGTTACCGTCCTAAAATGCAAGAATCTATTTGAGCTTCTCTATCTATTTGTCCTTGTAATAATTGGCTCGACAGAAAAAACTGCTCATATTGAGCATTTCGAAGGAAAAGAAATCACTGTTAATTCTGCTCACAATAATATAAAATCTCAAATCGATGGCGACATTGGCCCTGATTTACCTCTAAAAATCAAAGTTATTCCAAGTGGGCTGCATCTACAAGTACCTTAATAATTTGAGAGAATAATGAATAAAAAAAAATCTATATACCTGATGATTTCTGGTTCTGCGCTACTGTTGGTTGGCGTAATTACATTGTTTGAATTAACAAATCTAGACATAACCATTCAAGATTGGTTCTATAATTTCCAAACGCACAGTTGGATAGTTAACAGGCGAAATCCCATACTGAATGTATTTTTCTATACAGGGCCAAAATATCTCTACGCTATCTTTGGTGTCTTTTGTTTGGTTAAACTCATCTTAACTTCAAAGGACAAAGAGTCTATAAGGAATAGATATTACAAAGTCATCTTATGCTTGATACTTATCCCGTTAACAATCTCTGGCATCAAAAAAGTATCGAATATCTACACCCCAGACCAATCCATACGTTATGGCGGTCAATATCCACATGTCGGAGTGTTTGAGAGCTATCCAGAAGATTTCCACCCAGAAAAATCGGGTCGAGGATGGCCTGCGGGACACGCAAGTGGTGGATTCTCTCTTATGGCACTGTATTATTTCTTCACAAAAAAATCGAATCAATTCTTAGGGTTGTCTATTGGATTGCTAGCTGGTTGGATTACAGGCCTTTACCAAACACTCAACGGGCAGCATTATTTGAGCCACTCATTTATTACAATGCTAATCGCTTGGATATTGATTAATCTGATTGAGTTATTTGTTAAGCCCAAGACCAATCGCTAGTGTGAATTGTTTATTATTGACTGACAAAAAAAGGAGCCTCTCTCTCAATAGGCTCCCATGAAAAATTTAGGTCAATATAGTGTTTATTTTCTACTTCTCAGCAAAGAAACTAATCCAATAGAGAAAAGAGCTATTGATGCCGGCTCTGGAACATTAGCTACTGTGAGCTTTGTAAAGCCTGAAAGCTCTCCATTGTCTATATATTCAAGTGTATAATCAACTCCCATAGTCGCTTCTGTTATATTTGCCCAATCAGAGCCATTCCAGTAGTTGATGGCATCTGTTCCTCTTCCTGTGCTAACAAGCTCATCTAGGAATTGGGTGATAGAATCATCTGCGTCACCTTTTATAGCAAGCATACCACCGGTTGTAATATTTACAAAACCATTACCGTTTTCTTGGTAATCAATGCCAAGCTCTCCAGCAACGCTGACTAAGGCTCCATCTGTAATAGTAAGCGAACCACCAGAAGCCCAAGTGCCGCCAACCCATAGATCTGATTTGTTCTGCCAAAGTGAACCTGCACCTGAGACAACAACGGCTGAAGATACACCGTTGCTAGCAATACTACACAAACCATTGCTAACCATAGCACCATTGGTTATCGTGAGTGTTGAATAACCTTTATATCCAACTGTAAGATAGCCATTATTAATCCATTTTGAGCCAGCTCCATCTACGGTTACTGATGCAGATGAACCAAACTCATTGGCTAATACAGCACCACTGTCATTTGGCCCAGCGGTGCTTAGATTATTTAAAACAGCACCATTTGAGATTGTCATTGTTGCATTACCAGTAACTCCAAGCATGATTCTTTTATCCACCGAGAGGTCACCAGTGATATTTACAGTTCCGCTACTACCAACACCAACTATCATATAGCCGCTTTGAGCACCACCAGAGACATTGACAACGCCATTGTCACTAATAATAGTATAAAGACTAGAGGTTGGTACTCCGTTACACCAGTTCGCAGAATCAGACCAATTACCAACACTTCCAATC
>WGDE01000061.1 GCA_015493385.1 Phycisphaerae bacterium | reverse complement strand
TTTTTCAATCAAATCTAGAACAGCCCCTCGAGCTGCTGGCTGTGTTATAACTAGATAGCTATTGCCATTGGCAAGAACTCTTAAAAAATCGACTATCTCGCCTTCATCATTGCAACAAAAACCATCTATACATTTACCCGCGACCAGAGAGCGAGTCTCTGTTGCAAGTAACGCATTAATAAGACTCTCTGCGTCAGAACCTTTTACGTTTATCCTGCCGAAATGGGTAAAATCAAACGCGCCACAACCCTCCTTGCTACCCAAGAGCTCGGCTTCAAGATTTGAATAGAACTTAGGCAACTGCCAACCGCAATATTCGCCAAACTGAGCATCAAGCTGTTTGTGCAACGACTCCAAAGGTGTAACCTGCATATGTATCCCTATAAATTTATTACTTCTAATACTATCTAGACAATTTACTAAGCAAGCTTCTCTTCAACAAGCATGCAGATAATATGGTAACAGAGCAAATGCAACTCTTGGGATGTACTTGTAACATCACAATCAGCACAGATGCAAACATCACTAAGAGACTCAAGTACAGATCCAGATTTACCAGTAAAGGCAATCACCTTGACTCCAATCTCATTAGCAAGCTTAGCAGCTTTCACCACATTGGCAGAATTGCCACTTGTAGAAAATGCCCATAAAACATCGCCGGCTTTTGCTAACCCTTCTAGTTGACGGCGAAATATCTCATCGTAGCCATAATCATTGGCGATACTAGTGATTACGGCTGTATCACTCGTAAGTGCAACGGCTGCAAAAGCTTTGCGTTCTTTCCTAAAACGCCCCACCATCTCGCCTGCAATATGCTGAGCATCCGTTGCAGAACCCCCATTGCCGCATATATAGACGCAACCACCGGTAGAGACAGACTCAATTATCAGCTGCGCGCAATCTGCAATCGCAGAAATTCCGTTAGCCTTGAGCTTTTGGATAAGCTTAATATTGCTTTCAATAGCATCTAAAATTGTCTTTTCCAAATACTTTATCTCCAGAGTACTGCCAAGTCTACTTTAAGACATTTATATGACAAGACAGTTTTATACTAAATTATTGGCAAATAGGCAATTATATGTTTTAGAGTTTTTCATATCAGAGCCGAAATTGATATAAAGAGAGCTATCCTATAAGAGAGATTTAATATGTCAAATACAAGTATAACCATCAAGATGCCAGCATGGCTTGAGAATTTTTACCAGCAGGCGTATGTTTTAGACGGTAGTATCGAGTCAAAAATGGACTTTACGATTAAAATAGCTGCACAAAACATCAAAGAAGGAGGCGGTCCGTTTGCTGCAACTATATTCGAAAAAAACAGCACAAATCTCATCAGCATAGGAATAAACCTAGTTACAAAATCTCACTTATCTATCGCGCATGCCGAAATTATCGCAATTTGTGCTGCCCAAAGGAAATTCTCTAACCACAACCTCTCAAAAGTATGCGCAGAAGGTGTTGAACTATTCTCCACCACCGAACCATGCGCAATGTGTACAGGGGCAATTCCTTGGTCAGGAATAAAATGGCTAGTCTACGGGGCAACCAAGCAAGACGCAAGCGAGATAGGTTTTGATGAAGGCGCAAAACCTAAAAACTGGATACAAGAATATGAAAAACGTGGGATTGAGGTTGTCCGCGAAGTTAATCGCGAGTCTGCTAGAAAAGTTTTGCTGGAATACCACAAGAATAAAGGCATAATGTATTAGAGCTACCCGTTAACATCTGATTTAACTAGAGAAGGTTCCAAAATATGTTTTGCAGAAAATGTGGTAAGAACATCGCTGATAATGCTAGATTTTGCTCTGAATGCGGTACTGCGCAGTTTAGTGATAAACGCCTTGACTCAGAAGCTTATATGGAGAAAAAACAAAAACTATCACGAAGCATCAAAATCTGTTTTATTGTTTTACTCATCGGAATTTTACTCAAACAAATCTTGCTAATATGGCTTAGTGCAATACTTCTGATTGTTGCATTAAGCAAGTTCTTCATCCCAAATACAAAAAACAAATAGACTCTCAATATGCAAGAATTCATCAATAAGACACTCTATACAAAAGAAATACAGACGCATCTATCGAATGTGTCTGAGTTGCTATCTAAGGCTATATACGATTGCTCTAGCAAAACTTGTGGCTTTATTGACGATAGTATTTTCTCCGATGCAAAAATGCTAAGACCAAGCATATTACTTCACTCCGCGCTGCGTATAGGAAGCGTTAGCAATAACCACATTCTATTCGCTACGGCAATCGAATTGATTCATACAGCATCTCTCCTGCATGACGATGTTTTAGACAGTAGCAATTACAGACGCTCAAAAGAAACACTAAACTCTCTGCACAATGATAAAATTGCTCTCATCGTTGGAGATTTTTTGATAAGCAAGGCCTATTCAATCTTAGAGAAAATAGACAATCACAACTTACAATGCGCAGTTACCAGAAGTATCGAAGATATGTGCAGAGGTGAACTCCTGCAGGGGTCTCTATTGGGCAATTTTACTATAACAGAAAGGCAATATTATGAGATAATCAATTTAAAGACCGCTAAACTCTTCTCTCTAAGTGCAAGTGGTGCTGCTATAATCAACTCAGATATGAGCCAATTGCAGCAATCAATAGATTTTGGCTACAATTTTGGCATGGCATATCAAATCTATGACGATATTATGGACCTATGCGGGGCAAACGCAAACAAGTCAAACGCAATGGATATAGCAAACTCTGTAATTACCCTGCCAGTAATACATGCAATAAAGAGCAAAGAGTCAAATAAAAACAATGTCATATTAGCGTACAAAGATGAAGATGCTGGTAAGATTCTAGAAATTCTAAAAGAAAGCGGTAGTATAGCATACGCAAAAGACGTGGCGGATAACTTTCTCAGTCAGGCTATAAATTCTTAGGGTAACTCTTATGTTAAGCCAATATATGCTAAAAGGCGAACTACTTTCGGGAGTTCGCCTTTCACGTTTTCTCTATCCATCTCTCTCAGAATAATAGCTAAACCACTCAATTTCTGCAATATAAAGCACCCTCGGCTGCGCACGGTCACGTAAGAGCAAGCTATCAGTCGATTTTACATTGCCTTCACCAGAAAACCTCCGAATAGCCTCACACTGCAATGAAAGCAGCGGTTTAGCAAAAAAAATACATTCCAACATCTTAAATCCAACAATTACCCCACGTTATATTTCAAGCAAATACATCCGAAGCCAAATAAGACCAAGATATGTCATATATTCCATCGTAAGCTGAAATGCATTCAATACCAATGTATTAGAAGAAAACCTTCATCTCAAAAGAACAAGAAATATCAACAGATATTATATCACATTTGCGCCCTATTAAAATAAGTGATACTACTCAAAAAAGGCTTTAAGATATGGGCGTATTCTTCCTCTAATACCAGGAAAACAAAATTATATACGCCGTTTTGCTGAACATCAACCTTTATAGTAGCAATGCTGTTTTCTTGCTAGAAGCAATGATATTATAGGTCTTTCCCGTCAATATATAGAGTTAAACAACCAAATAACACTGAGAGAATAGACCCCATCAAACACTCTTTTCTCAGGCAATAAAATATACTTTTTTCACAGCCATCCCATAGGCTGTGTATTATGTGATCAACTTCTTTAAAGTTAGCGGGATATGGGTTACACTATTGTTGACCAAAACAAGGAGTAACCCATGAAACCCGCTAAACATAAATATACCGTTCTTAATCAAATTTGCCAGCATATTCCGCCGTATCTCGTTTTAACACTTGCCAAAGAATATGGCATAGACAAGCAGGCTCGCTCGTTTTCTCCATGGTCTCATGTAGTTGCTTTGCTACATTCCCATCTTGCGCATAGTCTTTCGCTTAATGACGTGGCAGACACATTGCGTAATCATGGGGGAGCATTGAGCTCTATCCGTGGCGCAACGCCTCCAAGTCGCAACGGCCTTTCTCACGCAAGCCGTATTCGAGACCCCAGAATGGCAGAAGCTCTTTTCTGGCAAGTGCTGTCCCATATCCAAAGCAAGTATCCGAACTTTGGGCACGGGCATAAATATTCGGGTTTACCGAGGCGATTTAAGCGGGCAATATATGCCGTCGATTCAACTACAATCCAGCTTGTAGCAAACTGTATGGACTGGGCGAAACATCGCAGGCGCAAAGCTGCTGCAAAATGTCACATGCAACTTAACCTTCAGACGTTTCTGCCACAGTTTGCGATTGTGAAGGAGGCTTCTACCGGCGATTCGAAAGAGGCATACAGTCTTTGTGCCAATCTTAAAAGTGGCGAAATAGCGGTTTTTGATAAAGCATACGTGGATTTTAGACATCTGTACAGTCTTGACAAACGAGGCGTTTTTTGGGTTACACGAGCCAAAGACAATATGAAGTATCGAATTGAGAAAGAATTTTCATCGCCCAAAGGCAATATTCTTGGCGACCATATGATTGAGCTTAAGATGTTGAAGACCTACGAATCTTACCCTCAACAGTTACGCATGGTAACAGCCAACGTAGAAGTAAATGGCATTAAAAAAACAATGTCATTTATCACGAACAATGCAAATTGGGCACCAAGCAGTATTTGTGATCTATACAAATGCCGCTGGGGTATCGAGGTGTTCTTTAAGCAAATTAAGCAAACGCTCCAGCTCAGTGATTTTCTCGGTCATAGTCGCAATGCAATTCTCTGGCAGATCTGGACGGCATTATTAGCCTATGTCTTAATACGCTTTGTCAGCTTTTTAGGGCAGTGGAAAGGCTCTTTCCGCAGATTGTTTACTCTATTACGCGGTGTATTATTCAGTAGATTGGATGCGTTTAGTGTCATGGATGCCTGTGGGACAGCACGCGGTTCACCACGAATGATTGGCAGCCCTCATCAGGCTTTCCTACCCGGTTTTCAACTATAATTGTAATTTACGCGGAGATTAAAGTTGCTACAAATAGACTGTATCAGATACCAGCAATGCTAAATATCAATGTACTCAAGAAAGATGCGAACTGGGGTTAGCAGAATTCTATGACAAAACAGGCTTTTCAATACAATTAGAAGCCTTTTGACAGTGAAGATACGCACTTATGGGATGACTGTGGAATCCTTTGTCAATTCTTTATAGAATTGACTTAACCAGTCGCCTTTGAAATATATTGCATTAGCGAGAACCAATCTGGTTAAAGGATCAAGCGAGCCCGGTTTGATTAAATCTTTAATCTTCTGCTGTGTTTTATTTTCCACCCAGAGATTGATAGTTTTCCGCGCATCTTCTGTTTTTTTTGCAAAATCAACGAAATTCAACCCAGCACCATAGTATTCTTTGTTTAGTTTTAGAAAGCTCTCTAGAAAATGATAACCTTGCTGCGCCCATAATGAGTTGGCTATACTCAATTGAATGTGGCCTTTGTTCTCAATGGCATTTAACTCTGATTGAAGCTTTGAAAAGGACGAATGTAGTTGTTGTTGTTCCAAAGAAAAATGTAAAACCTGTGCCATTTCTTTTTCTGTTTGACCACCTGCGCCAGCGTAAGTCATCGCAAGTGCTGTAGAAATACTGTAAGGCGAAAAGAATAAATTCCCATCCTTGGCCTTGAGTTCTTGATACAGATCAAAGCCAAAAGCGTTATTGCCTTTGACTACCGTCTTCAAATCACCGGTTGTCTTTGCAAAAAGAAGAGAAGGGGTTAAAAGGGTGATAATTGTAATCACTGCAATAAGTTTGAGTTTGTTTTTCATTTTTCCTTCTTTCTGATTCGTGCATTCGTGGCTTATTTTTTCAGAACCAAAAGAACCTTTGCAGCTAATTTTAACTCTAGCCGTATTAACGCAAAAGACGTAACTGTTGCAGGTGAAGGCTATTTATTGTATATATTAGCAACTCGTAGCTTAGTAATACCAGTTGAGAGGCAAGAACTTAATAAGCGTCCTTCTTGCTGAAGAAATATAAATGAAGGTGGAAAGTTATTCATGTTTTATGAGTCTAACTATTGAGCATCAGTAAATTTGCGACCAAGCGACCAGTAACTTAAACTTGCCATAGTTTTTCTTTGTATAAAAGAACTTTCGAAGAACTGGACGTGTGACAAATTTCACTGAATGCTGTTGTTGGGTACTTATTCTACTGCTTCCATTACAGTCCATACTTCTATTAGAGTGCCTTTTGGTCTTATTTTAATCTTACCGGTCCAAGTAGAGTCTACAATTTGTACCCTTAAACCACTCTTTAACCAAAACACTAATCCTGAATCCATTAATTTTTGTAATGCTTCATAATCATTAGCAGCCATTAAATCAATTGCCTTATCAAGAGATTCTTCACTAACTGCAGCAATGTACCCATCTTTAGTAGTTTTATAATTACCACCTGCTATTAATGTATTTGAAGTAATAAAGACAAGCAGTGCTATAGTAAATAATTTTTTCATTGTATTGATCCTTAAAAAATATAATTAATTTCTTTACAAAAAAAACTTATTTAGGCATTACCGGCGCATTTGTAGTGAGCAATGCGAACGAAAAATGCGTCCGAGTTTACGATTGGCGTTATGCAATTGTTAGATCTCTTTAGCCAGACTTTTTAGGAATCTTGCTCCTTTAGGTGTCAAATCTCCGTCTGAATTAATGTAGCCTAGCGACTCCATATCTTCTAAGTAGCCTTCTGGTAAATCTTCTTTGAGTCTATCGAAGTCTCTTGCAACCATCCGTAACGGTCTAGAGAATCGCTCCGGGC
>WGDE01000060.1 GCA_015493385.1 Phycisphaerae bacterium | reverse complement strand
GTTTCATATCATCCAAGTCTCTGAATCGTATTCTGCCTGCGATTCCATTACAATATTTCCGTTACCACCATTTCTTTTATCATTTTGCCATTTCACGGGATTGTCAACAATATATTGCGCGATGCGTTGATATTCGTTTTCGTTGGGGCGTATTGCAATACGCCCGTACCACCAATAAATAATGAAATTGATTTTGATAAACGCACGAATGATTGGGATTGGATTTGTAGAGACGCACGGCCGTGCGTCTCTACGATGATAATGGCATGTATATAATTTGGCATTATTGTGTATTTGTCCAGAAATAGAAAAACAGGGACACCTGCAACCGGCCGGAGGCCGAACGTACCAGTCCCTGTTTTACTATAGCTCTATTATTTTGCCAGTCTTAGCTGATTCGTAGCAGGCTTGAAGTGTCTTTTGGCTCTCTAAGCCAATTTGAGCGTTGTTAGATGGAGTGTCGCCATCAATAATCGCCCTGCTGAATTCTTTTATTTCTGCTAGGTATGTATTGACTGCTTCTGGTTTTATCTCGATACCAGCGCCAGCGTCTCTTGACTGCTGCGCGTTATAGCCGGCGTCATCACCTTCTAGGAAGGCAACCATCTCGCCTGCATCACCTTGACCGATAGTTCCCTTTGCTAAGATACTGCCTTTAGAACCAAAGAGCTCAAGAGCGTTTTTGCTGCTGTTATCTGGGATACAAAAGAATGTGTCTATCATTCCCATTGCGCCATTCTCAAAGAATAGATTCACAACTGCGCTGTCTTCTGATTTATAATCATGAACTGAGTTGTTTGTAAAACAGCTAACCTTTTTGACCTTGCCAAAAAACATCTCAAGAAGATCAATACAGTGACCGCCCATATCCATTAGTGAACCACCGCCACCTGTTGATAGATTCTGACGCCAAGCACCTTCCATCGGTGGGTACCAACAAGATAGTTGCGCTCTACCAAGTACAGGGGTTCCAAGCTTGCCCTGCTGCAACATCTCCAAAGCCTTTTGATGCTGCGTATGAAAACGCATCATAAACCCTGAGCCTAGAAGAACACCTGCATCTTCACAGAATGCTATCATTTTTTCTGCTTCTTTTATTGTCATAGCCAATGGCTTTTCGCAAAGAACATTTTTGCCAGCCTTAGCGCATGCAATAACCTGCTCGTAATGAAGCACGGCTGGTGTTGCAATATAGACTGCTTGAATATCAGATGCTAAAAGCTCTTCCATACTACCTGCCGCTTTTGCATTGAACTCTTTGGCGATTTCAGCGTTAGCAGTTTCATTTATATCAAAAACAACTGAAAGCTCAGCATTTTCAGCCGCCATAATACCCTCAGGTATTGTTCTTCTCCTAGCGATACCTGCAGAGCCAATAACACCCCATTTAATTTTGTCAGACATGAGAATATCTCTTGTTTTAGTTTGGCTACTCAGTTGCACTTATAAGTTGAATCCGCCTAATTAAATTACGCCTACTTCTCTATCTGAGCTATAACTTCATCTGGAATATTGAAGTTGGAATATATGTTTTGAACATCGTCGTGATCTTCAAAGTCTTCCATCATTGCAAGTATCTTTCTTGCGATTTCCGGGTCGGTGACTTCAACAGTGTTGTCTGGCATCATTGACAATTCTGCCATCTCAATTTTGAAGTTTGCTGCTTCAATTGCATCTTTCAAGTCATCATATGCATCTGGCTGGCAAGAAATCTCAAAGACCTCACCAACATTTTCCATATCGTCTGCACCAGCACCTAAAGCAACGTCCATGAGCGCCTCTTCATCTGTGCCTTCAACCGCTACAGCAATCAAACCCTTTTTAGCAAACATATAATTAACACAACCGCTTGTTCCCAAAGAACCGGCTCTGCGTTCAAAAATCTTCTTTATCTCAGGAGCGGTTCTGTTACGATTGTCGGTTAGAGTGTCAACCATAATTGCAACTCCACCAGGTGCATAACCTTCGTATAGAATCTCGTCGTAACTGATTGCTCCAAGTTCACCAGTACCCTTTTTTATAGCTTTCTCGATAGTGTCTTTTGGCATATTAGCCTGTTTGGCCTTATCGATAGCGTAACGCAATGTCAAATTCTGAGCTGGATCGCCACCACCTGCTTTTGCTGCAACTATAATCACACGAGCAATTTTGCTCCATATCTTACCTCTTTTAGCGTCGTTTGCCGCTTTTTTATGCTTAATACCAGCCCAGTGGGAATGACCTGCCATCGTATCTTCCTTAAATTACTCTTGGTTAATATTGCTTATTACTTCTTTTTTGTAGTCTTCTTAGTCGTCTTCTTTTTTGCAACAGCTTTTTTCTTTGTCACTGTCTTTTTCTTGGTTACCGTTTTTTTCTTAGCGGCAACCTTCTTCTTAGTTGTCTTTTTTGTAGTACTCTTCTTGATAGTTTTCTTTTTAGCCTTCTTAGCACTATCAGCATCATAAGTATCGCTCAATTGCCTTAAGAGGTTGTAAAAACTCAATATATCCGAAGAGCCAAATTGCCTTTCTAGAAAACCATTAATCTCTTTGTCGCTAGATTCTGGGTGCACAAGACCTTGATCTTTGACATACTCAATCATTCGAGCAGTCATCGGTAGAGCATGCGCATTCATAATCATAAGAGAGAAGTAGTTTAGGGCAAATATTGTCAGTATCCCGGCTTCTTCGATTTCTTGCTTTGCCGCTCTCTTACCAAGTTCTACTAGCTCATCAATTGTAATTGAGTCATACTTATCAAATATTTTCTGCAAGGCAGTAGTTAAAGCAACTGCAACTTCCTTCTTCCCCTTCTCACCAAGGACATCAACTATCTCCTCAACTCTTGAAACTCTCAGATCATTCAAATCAACAAAATGCTCTGATATTATCTCAAGAACCGTTGTTGTCTCTGGGTAAGTATAAAACTCCAATAGGACACCTCGAATAAGCATATCAAGCGGAGTCTTATCCTGAGTTTGAATTTTAGTAGGGTCTATATTCTTTTTTTGAGCTTTATAAAAAGCTGCTACTTTTTTTGTATATTCTTTTGAGTTTTTCATCGCTTGAATACGCCTGAAAATAATTATTCTTGTAGCTCATCTTCATTAACGAGAGGATTCTTCGTAAACTCCTCTGTCACTTGATCAATAAGCCTTAACGTTTCATTAGTTTTGCGAGTTTTAACGTCCTCACAAAACGATATAATAGGGCAAAATCTTATATTTAATTCATGGGCAAGAAGAGTTTGAATGTGCCCTCTTGCATGCTTAATCGCTGAGAAAGACTTGCGTTTGGAAACTTCATCAACCGCAAGAAAACTAAGATAAATCTTCGCTTCACGCAAATCAGGAGTAACCTCGACTTCTGTAATACTCACGACAGCTGTAAGCCTCGGATCGCTAATATTATAGAGAATCGCTTCACTTACAACCTCTCTGATGATTCTGCAAACTTTTTGTTGTCTTCTTTTATCTGCCATATCTTTTCTAGAATAATTCTAAGTATCTAAAATACTTAGAGCTCTCTTGCCACCTCAACAATTTCAAATGCTTCAAAAACATCATCAACCTTAATATCATCGTAGCCGGCAATCTTAATACCACATTCATAACCAGCCTTAACCTCACGGACATCATCCTTGAAGTGTTTCAGTGACTCAAGTTTACAATTATCTTGAACAACAATATTGTTTCTAATCAAACGCAACCTTGCGTTCTTAGTTATAACACCACTATTAACATAGCAACCAGCAATAGTTCCAATACCAGAAACCTTAAATGTATCTCTAACTGTGAGCTTTCCAAGAGGTTTCTCAATCTCGTCTGGGTCTAGCATACCAGTCATCGCATCTTTCAGGTCTTCAGTGATTCTGTAAATAACATTGTATAGACGAATATCAACACCCTTGCCGTCTGCAAGAGATTTGACTTGATCTTCAGGAACAACATTAAAGCCAATTATAATAGCACCAGAAGCTTCAGCCAACACAACGTCACCTTCAGTTACACCACCGACAGCAGCATGTAATATCTTAATTTTAATCTCATCAGTGCTAAGGTCTGTAAGATATTTAGTAAGAACATCGACAGAACCTTGAACATCTGCACGAATAATTATATTAAGCTCTTTAACATTGCCAGCCTCAATATGACTAAAGAGGTTGTCAAGTGTTATGTTTTGTCTCTTAGCAAGAGATTCTTCACGCGATAGCTGCTTGTTTTCAAGTGCAACGTTCTTTGCTCTATTGAGATCTTTTAAGCAATAGAATTTATCACCAGCACTAGGAGCATCACTCAAGCCTGTTATCTCAACCGGCATAGAACTAGTTGCCTTTCTGAGAGATTTGCCGTAGCTATCTTTCATTGTCCTTACTTTACCAAAGCCTGGACCAGCAAAAATCACATCGCCTTTTTTCAAGACTCCCTCTTTCAAGAGGATTGTAGCAACAATTCCTTGCGTAGTTGTCATCTTAGCTTCAACAACCCAACCGGTAGCCGGTATAGTCGAATCTGCTTTATACTCGTGAAGCTCTGCAAGCATTTCTATATGCTCAATCAAGTCGTCGATACCATCGCCAGTAAGCGCACTAGTTTTAACAACCTCAGTATCACCGCCCCATTCAGCTGGGACTAAATCATACTCTGCTAGCTGACCGTAGACTTTATTGATATCAACGCCCGGCAAATCGGTTTTATTAAGTGCAACAATAATTGCAACACCTGCCGCCTGCGCGTGCCTTATGGCTTCAACAGTTTGTGGCATCACACCATCGTCTGCCGCAACAACAAGAACAACGATATCTGTCATATTTGCTCCACGTGCACGCATCGCAGTAAACGCAGCGTGCCCCGGGGTATCAAGGAACGAGAGTTTCTTCCCCTTATAGCTAACTTGATATGCGCTCGTATGCTGAGTAATTCCACCAGCCTCACCATCTGCAACAGAAGCAGAGCGAATTTTATCAAGCAGAGATGTCTTACCATGGTCAACATGACCCAGCATTGTTACAACTGGAGGCCTAGTCTTAACATTCTTTCGCTCTCTAGCCTCAAATTCTTTCTCAATCTGTGATTCAAGGCTCTCCTTTTTCTCTACTGTGAGCTCTACTCCAAAATCTATTGCGATAAGCTCCGCCATATCTGTAGCAATCGCTTGGTTGGCTGTTGCCATTACTCCCTGCGCCATTAGCTTAGCGATAATCTCACTCGACTTAACTGCAATCGCAGAAGATAGCGCTTTAACTGTAATCGGCTCAGAAACAGTTGCTTTCTCTGGTCTCTCATGAGCGACTTTAGGAGCAGCTTTTTTATTCTTCTTACCGCCAGTGACCCAGCGCGAAGGTCTACGATTAAGAGACTCTCCCTTAACCGCTGATAAACGAGCCTTACGCTCATCCATATCGCGTTGGCGGAACTTTTTAGATTCTCTATGTACATCTGAATCATAACCACCATGGTGTTTCTTTTTACCACGTTTACCGGTTTGGGGCTTAACAGGAACCTGCTCCATAGCCCCCGGCATAGAACTTCCAAGAGACTCGCCAGCTGGTTTCGCAAAACGAGATTGCCCTTGAGCAGGTCTTTGTTGACCTTGAGCGTTACCTTGTCCTGACCTTACTTGAGCATTTCTAGGAGGTCTTTGACCTTGCCTCGAATGAGCAGGACGCTGCTTTGGGCGTGGCCTGTGCAACTTCTCTGGCTCCTCAACTCTAATAACCTTCGGGCCGCTCAATTTAGCTGGTTTTGGCGCAGTTAGCTGAGGTCCTGCAGGCTTAACGTTTTGAGGTATAGAATGATCAACAATCTCTGGCGGTGTCTGCGGTGCAGGGATTGGCGTAGGCTTCTCTAGGACAGGAATCTCTGGCTTGGAAGGTTTGCTCTCTGCGGATTCTCCTTTGTCCTTTTCAACCTTCTTCTTCTCTTCTTCAATCTTAACTTTATCGAGATCGACTCGAGACGTTTTCTCTACCGTAGTGGTATGCTCACCTTCACTAAACCACTCACGAATCGTGGCTGAGAGTCCGATTGTTATCGTAGACATATGATTCTTAATATCAAGACCTTCAGCCTGACATTTTTCTACTATTGCCTTACTCTTTACTCCCAGCTCTTTAGCCAGAATATGTACTCTTGTTGTAGCCTTTGCCAAAGCCAGTCTCCATATTTTCTAGACGCATAACTTTACTGATGCACAGGTCTACCCATCTACAACCACCCGATAAGCAAACTCTAATATTACTACTCTGAATTATTATTCAGTCTCTTTCGCTTCTTTTGCCTTACTAATAGCAAGTTTGTCCTGCTTAACCTTCTCTATTGCAACCGCAACAATTTTATCCGCAAGCTCTTGGTCTAACTCTAACTCTTTAACGAGGGGTTCTGCGCCAACCTCTTCGATATCCATAACGGATAACAATCCAAGTGCTAGCAACTTATCCACTAGCCTGTTATCCTCATCGGCAACTTCTTCAAGAGCTTTAGAAAGGGTTTCTACCTCTTCGTTGTACTCATCTGGAGTAAGAATGTCAATATCCCAGCCAGTAAGTCTTGCAGCAAGCCTAACGTTTTGACCGTGCTTTCCAATTGCAAGGCTTAGCTGGTCTTCTCCGACTACAACAGTCGCTCTACCAAGCTCAAAGCAAATTGCAATCTCACTACTATCTGCTGGTTTTAGAGAATTACCAATGAGAACCTGTGAAGAATCACTCCAACGCACAATATCAATCTTCTCACCGCCAAGCTCATCGACAATATTCTTAATTCGGCTACCTCTAACTCCAACGCATGCCCCAACAGCATCAATTCTATCGTCAACTGAATCAACGGCAATCTTAGTTCTATATCCAGCTTCTCTAGCGAGAGATTTAATAATTACAATCCCCTCAGCAACCTCAGGCACTTCAATCTCAAATAATCTTCGAATGAATTCTGGATGAGTACGTGATAGCTTGATTTTAACTTGACTTGCATTCTCTTTAACATCAATAATCATCGCACGTACTGGCTCACCATTATGATGCGCGCTACCAGCTATCTGTTCGACCTTTGGCAAGACAGCTTCAATTCTTCCATTGAGACTAACAATAGTATTACTACCTTCTCTACGCAGCACTGTTCCAGTTACTATCTCGCCCTTTTTCTGGACATACTCAGCAAATACGCTACCTCGCTCATCAGCCTTAATCTTTTGAATCATTACCTGTTTAACAGTTTGTGCCGGTATTCTACCGAGGCGTCTGATATCGATTAGCTCATCATCTTTGTAAGCTGTTATCTGGCCATTGGTCCTATCGATATGAACCGTAATTTCGGCATCTGGCAGGCCAAAATGTTTTCTAGCTCCAGAAACCATCGCTGATTCTAAGTCCTGAAAGATGCTCTCTCTGTCAAGATTCTTATCACGAGCAATATTGTCAACTATCCTAATCAATTCTTGATTCATAAATCTGCTTTCCGCATATATTTAACAAAAAAAGTGGAAACCACTAGGTTCCCACTTCAATTTCACTATTGCCAAAACCAATGCAAACACACACCGGTCAAAATGTACAAACTCTAGTTCCTCATCGAACCTCCAGTTTGCACATATCTGGGTAGATTGAAGCTAAACCTGCTACACAACCAATACACGCACAATTGCGTAACCGCACAATAATGCTATTAACGTGCATCATCACTGTTGTTTCTTCCTGCATTCATCATTATTTAAACTTTCATGTACGGGTTGATAAATCACTAATCAACAAGATTATAGCCAGATTTAATAACATGTCAACAAATCTAACCACGTTAAAACAATAAACCTTAAGTAACTACCACCTCATGTTAATCTAGGTAAGCTTAGCTGTTGAGCGAATCCGAACTCAAATTCAATGCAACTTTGTCTTTTGGCAATGAAACGTAGAAACTGCATCCACCATCTGGGTTATTTTCAACCCAGACATTCCCAGTATGCCGCTTAACAATACGTTTGACAAGAGTAAGGCCTATCCCTTCCCCTTGGATATCATTGTTTAGAGAAAGTCGGTGGAATATCTCGAATATTTTTGACTGATATTTTTCATTGATGCCAACACCATTGTCTCTGATACAATAGATTACCATATCCTCTGAATCGCTGCTAGAAATACGTATCTCAGACTGTCTATCTTTATCTATATATTTAAGGGCGTTATCAATGAGATTTGAAAATACTTGATTAATCTGGGACCTATCACCAAAACAAGGTAGAAGCTCTTTGATGGTCACTTTGACATTATTTTGCTTTATTTGATAGTTATGAGTCTTCAAGATAGAGGATACCATCTCATTCATATCTATTTTAACAGGTTCTAATACGCTAGCTCCAACCCTACAAACTTTTAAGAGACTGCGTAAAAGCGAATCTATCTTTGACGTCCCAGAATTAATAAAACTGATGCATTCGTGAACTTCTTCCATTTTAGCATTGAGGGCTAATCGTTGAGCCTCTGGTATATCAATCCCATTCATTAGAGCCGAAGTCTCTTTGCATATACCGAGAAGCTCCCCACTAAAACCTTCAATATTAATAATCGGAGAACGCAAATCGTGAGAAGCAATAAACATTATACTAGCAAGCTCATCATTTTTTTCTGAGAGACTCTTTAAAAGTATCTCACGTTCCTTCTTTGCAAGCTCACTACTAGTAACATCTCTAAACTGCCACACCTTCCCAACAAATTCCTGAAGCACAATCAATGGCCTTGAGCGAATTTCAATTCTTCTACCGTCATTCAGGGCAACCTTAAATTCACTTGAATCATTTTGGAACGTCACTGAACCTGAAATTTTACTGTCGATTATTTGTTTCAGTTGATCAAAATTTATTTTCTCAAGCTCATCAGCTTCAACCCCCCACATGCTCACAAAATTACTATTGTAGTGGGAGATACGGCCGTCATTGAATGCTACTAGAAATGCGTCAGGTGCGCCTTCAATACTAGCTTCAAGAATAACATTACTCTCAGACAAAGCTCTTCTAGTTAGATAAATTTCATTTTCACTTCTTTTAGCCACTATAAATAAAAGAAGGAACATAACCGCTATAGCAACGATTATTACCACTATAAAATGGAATATCTTTGCGTTCATTGCGGCAAGTTCATTTCGTACATCATCTATATAAATACCAGTTCCAACAACCCAGCCCCAAGGCTTGAAGCGTTTGTTGTATGATAGTTTTTGCTCACTACCACCATCATCTCTCTTAGAAAACCATGTATACCGGATATAGCCGTCGTCTTTGCCCTTTACTGAGTCTAGGATTTTCAATATGACAGTATCTCCTGCAGGTCCGAGCATATCTTTAGCATCCATGATTTTTCCATCTTTTAGTCGTGGATGCAGTAGAATCTTCTTATGGATATCATCAAAAACCCAGAAATAATCATCGTGAGATCTTCCGTACCTAATGGATTTTATATAGGAAAACGCCTGCGCCTTTGCTTCCTCCTCACTTATGCGTCCTGCTTGAGCGTCTTTTTCTAGCCCATCAAGCATCTTGACAACTATATTAGTAACATTCTCAACCTGCATCTTCTTATCGTTCATCATATTTCTCTCGAACGCTGGTAGAACGATAAAGATATTTGTAAACACCAAGAGAAAAACTACCGCAGCGGTGCCAACAGCTGCCTTGAGCAAGAGCAATCTACGACTAAATTTAGGTATAAACATAATATGTGTCACTTCCAATTATAAACTGACAGCAAATATAAATATGAGTACTTTTACTCTAGTAAGTTGCTCTCCAATATAGACGAATAACAATTAGCGTCGCAATGAATCACATGGAAGTCCTAAGAGGGGGAGGACTTCCTTTTTTTATTCATCATTAGCTTGTCAAAATTCCTTATTCCTTACACCTCATATATCGGCAATTTAACATCGACAAACACAGTCAAAAGTTTTGCCCATAGCTAAATATCCCCAGCAATCGCCTCGGCTACTTTAATGCCATCTATTGCAGATGATATTATTCCACCGGCATAGCCCGCCCCTTCACCGGCAGGATATAGGCCTTTAACTAGACTGCTTTGAAGAGTCTCATCTCTAACAATGCGCACTGGGCTAGAGCTTCTCGATTCAATCGCAGTCATAACTGCATCGGGCATTGAAAAACCTTTTAGCTTTTTCTCTAGCTCTGGTATCGCTAAGCGCAGCGTCTCTGTGACAAAATCTGGCAGACAATCGGACAAATCACAAAATACTACACCTGGTTTATAACTCGGAGAAACTTCTCCTGAGCCTTTGGAGGCCCTACCTCGCAGAAAATCTCCAACAAGCTGGACTGGCGCAGAATAATCACCACCGCCAAGATTAAAAGCTCTATTCTCCCACTTCCTTTGAAACTCAACCCCAGAGAGCGGATTATCACCACCAAAATCATCAACGCTCACCCCAACTAAAAGAGCACTGTTTGCGTTAGCCGCATCTCTTGCATATTCGCTCATTCCGTTAGTCACTAGCATCGACTCCTCGCTAGCCGAGGCAACGACCGCCCCGCCAGGACACATACAAAACGTGTACGCACTTCTGCCGTTTGCGCAGTGGGTCACCAATTTATACTCAGCCGCCCCCAAAAAAGGCTCATCTGCAAATTTTCCGTACTGAGACTTATTAATCACTCTCTGTGGATGTTCAATGCGCACACCAATCGAAAATGGTTTTGGCTTAATATCAACACCAAGCTCGACTAGAAGCTCAAACGTGTCTCTTGCGCTATGGCCAATTGCCAAGACGATTGTATCTGTTTCTATCTGCTCGGATTCATTGACTATCGCGGCAGCAACAGAACCATTCTCAATCTTAATATCATCGAGTTTCGTTTCAAACCTGACTTCTCCGCCAAGGTTGATTATCTTTTTTCTGATATTTTTAACAACATCTCTAAGCCTATCTGTGCTAATATGTGGTTTTGCTTCAAATAGAATCTCTTTTGGCGCAGAGGCTAAAACTAATTCCTCAAGCACCTTTCGTGAGCGGTTTGCTTTATCCTTTATTTGCGTGGTCAGCTTTCCGTCTGAAAAAGTTCCTGCCCCGCCCTCGCCAAATTGCACATTGCTCTCTGGCTTGAGCTTTCCTTCATTCCAGAACTCTCGAACATCGGCAACTCGGAAATCAACATCTTTGCCTCTTTCAATTAGTATTGGCTTTTGACCAAGCTGAGCTAGCATTAAAGCCGAAAACAAACCGCACGGGCCTGCACCAACGACGAGAGGTCTTTTCTTTGAAACCCTTGAAACTTTGGGCATCTTATATTCTAGATCTGGAGCCAATGAGATATTAGTATCATTCGAGAATCTCTCAATAGTTGCAATATCATCTGCAACTTGAACATCGAGAGTATAGACAAAATACACTCCGCTGCGACTTCGAGCGTCTATTGACCGGCGCGCAAAAGAGAAAGAGAGAATGTCGTCTTGCGAGATTTCTAATCGCTGCGCAATCTCTCCTTTAATCGCTTGGCGGTTATGGTCAAAAGGAAGCCTTATATTTCGAACTCGAATCATAATATCTCTTTTATTGTTCTGGACTGGTTAAGATACCAATAGCTGCCACAATAATCTCTAAACCCCAAATTAGCAAGATTCCTTATAGCAAAAAACTATCACTGCGCAGAGCTTGTATTTAAAAATGATGCGCGATATCGCAAACCTTATCAGTTAGATGTTAGCGACTCAATCGTTATTAAATGCTTATCTGTAGCTATAACTCTATAGCCCCTTGTGGTCGCCCATTCCATCTTGTTAGCGCTGAGATAGTGAGCGTCCTAGCGAAAACGATTGCCCAAATCAGTTGGGAATATAACCATAGTACCGATATTAACGACTAGCACACCCCCAAAAGTGAATATTTATAGGAATTACTGGAAAATCACCCTTTTCGGTATTGATTTACTAGAATGCTATGATATTCTAAAAAGAGTAGAGAAAAGGAATAGATTGCAAATTAAACAAAGGCCAATAAGACATATATGAAAAAGACTCAAACAACAATAGCATTATTAATAATTCTTGCATTCACTGCAACGCAGAGCTTTGCAAGCACAGTAAACCCTTTTTCTTATTTCAATGTTTATAGTCTAAATGACATTGGAAGTAGCACTATCGCTTACCACAGCGATTTCCAAGGTATCGCAGGCGCTGCAGGGAGTGTTTACTTCTCAGGCTTTTCGCTAAACGGTATGGATAATCAAAGTAGCTACACACTTCATACCGGAGCAAATGCGACTTTGACAGGTTCTTACGCAGGCGACATTGAAATTGGAGGCGACCTCAACCTCGCAAGTGTAAGCATAGATGGTAGCATACACTCGGGCGGTAACGTCGCTAATACTTCTGGTGGTTCTGCTACTGGAAATGTATATGCCCAAGCAAGCATAAATCTTAGCCAGCAATTTAGCGTTGGTGGAAGTATTAATGAAAACTCTGCTTACACGGCAGTTGTGAACCATAATCTTGTTTCTGATTATTTCAGTTCCACTTCAGCACAGATCGCAAACCTGAATAATACTGCATCCGTGTCGAATGAATATGGCAAGCTAACTATAAACGCCACAAGCGGAGTTAACGTTGTAACTCTAAGTTCGCAGGAATTAAACAAGGCATGGGGTTTCGATATATTTGGTGCACAAAATTCAATCGTCTTAATAAACGTAACCGGCACAAACGCCTCGCTAGATTCGACCAACTGGAATTACAATGGAAACATCTCTAGCTCTAATGTACTGATAAACTTCTCGCAAGCAACAAGCTTGAACGCAAGCAACAAGCTTGAATCTATCTGGTTCTAATAATGTAAACATTCTAGCCGCTGGAGCTGATGTGAATTTTGCGTCGGGCGTGGTTACTGGAAATCTAATCGCAGGCGACCTACAGGGCGGCGGTCAAGTAAATCTAGGCCACTTCGATAACGCTATAATAGTCCCAATACCAGAACCAGCAACATTATCTCTTATCGCAGTCGGTGCAATGTTAATCGCTAGAAGAAAACGCCTTTAGAAAAAAAATGACAAGCTCGGCAGTATAAACGTTGACCTTTGGTTTAAAAGAATAGTCACAGATTGAAATAACACTAGTGTTCACCCTCGCTAATACCTCTAACGCCCTTGGCGTTAGAGGTATTGCACTTTAAAGACACCTTCCAAAACCGCAAGGTCGTACAACTAATATATTAGTCGTCCCTGAAAAAAAACACTCTTTCTGAGTTTTTCTAAACTGGCATTGCTTTCAGGAAGGTCATTAGTCTCATTTTTAGCATATTTTCGATATCGCAAAGAAGTTTAATAAGCGCAAAAGTAAGCTTCCTTAGAAGTTTACGCATAT
>WGDE01000059.1 GCA_015493385.1 Phycisphaerae bacterium | reverse complement strand
TATTCGTAACAGTCGTTGCTTTTTTTGTTTTATTATAAGCACCAACTGCTTTCTCGGCAGTTTTACCTGTTCCAGCCGCCATACTAAGCCCCTTACTAGCGATTTTACCAGTTGCAGCATCAACAGCTGCTACCCCAAGCTTTTTAGCAATCCATTTACCCACACGTCCGTATGATTCAAGACTATTACGCATAGCTTTCTTCCTTGCTTCTTGGTACTTGTCACAATCAGCTTCAACCGCAGCTTCGGTTGCTTCATTATATCCAGTTTGATTAGTATTAAGAACATCGTCAGCCTTTTCATTAACTTCTTCAGAAGTTTTAACTGGATCAACAAAGGGAATAAATTTACTTGCAAAACGTAGAGAAGTTTCTAGCCATTTCCACATCTTCTCCCCCCAAGGATCCACAAAATTCACAGGATTATTAACACAATAAGCATACAAGGAGCGACACCTTCAAATTAAAGGGCTGCGGAATCTTTTTTAGGTCTTCCACTCTTGTTCTTCACCGTCATCGTCAGAGGTGTAACCACGCTGTCATCCATAAGAGAGACTTTATCTGTCTTGATAGAAAAACTATTCTCTTCAACAACATATTCGAGCTCTGCGCCTGTGTATTCACTTAAAGGAATTGATTCAATATATCCATACTCTACAAGCTCTTCTAAATCTGTAGGCAAGCGGTGCTGCTGCTCTTTAAACAATAACACTGCTATTGCGGTAGAGGTAGCAGTTTTTTGAGCATGCCCATCCCAATCAATACCTAACATGGCAAGCATGGTGGTTCTTTCTTGACTAGAATCACTTGTCAATTCAAAATAATGAAGGAGCTTTTTGAGATATAGTTCCTTATATTGACTGCAATAGACTTGCTTGGATTTCTCAAGCAGATCAAGCTTCTCATAGTCTTTGGCTAAAAAATCGCTCCGAGACATCTCTTTTCCAAGCAGAATTTTTATTAAAGGAGAGTAACTATTATCACAGAGATCCATACCAGATCGACCGGCTAATTTACCGTCATCACCAGAGGTAAAACCTCGTTGAGCTACATCTAACAAAAGAACTTTTTCTGTGTGATAATCAAATCTGGCAAGCTCGTAAGACTTAATAAACTTGTCAAGCTCAACAAGTTGGGCCCAACTAAGGTTACCAGAACTAGTCAATTTTGTCGCAATATCAATTGGTAAACTCGAAAGTGTTCTATACACCAGTTGATTTATAAGAAGAGTATTCTCACATCTAAAGAACTTAACAAACTGCGCAGCCTCTTTCATTGTTTCGATTGCACTAGAAGTATCATTAAGAGTGGCATCATAAAGAAACTTAATTCTCAGAAATCTAAACAGATTATGTATGTCACTAGGGCATGCTTTTGAGAGAACATATTTATCAAGATAATCTGAATATTTCTTTTTGCTACAAACAACTAGATCTTCTGGCATACTACCATATTCAACCCAATAATCCTTCCCTGACATTGCAGCTACAATATCGAGATATATCTGATTATTTGATTCCAAGAAAACTTTCGCTTTAGCCTTAGCATCATCTTCCCCTTTTTTTAGCTTTAAATATATAGAAGACAACTCATCAGAAGACAAGGAACTCTCATCGATGCGCTTAGATATAGCCATCATATCTTGGAAACAATTTAAACCCTCATCTCGCCCATCCCTGATTTCCTCTGAGAGCTCACCATAATAATCTCGTTCTATAGTTGGCTTACGATTTAAGATGACCATGACTCTTATAGAAATAACAATCACCAATAAAACGATTAAAACCAACAAACTAACATTTACTGTCCTAAATCCCATTAAGTCTCCATATTAAGTGCAATAACGTACCATAAATCTGCTCAAGTAAGTCCTTGATGCAATAGCTACCTTTAGGGAGCCTTCTGAAATTGTGGCTGCGTGTTATTGTTAGTACTACTATCGTCATTCGCGTTCGAATGAGCTGGAGCAGCTCCAATCTGCGGTTGCTCATCATTACTGTTACCACCATGCCCTTGATCAGATTGAGAACAATCACCAGCGCCACCTAAAGAGTCTATCAATGCCAAAATAGCCGCCAATACTCTTTTCCAAGCTGGCACGTTCTCGCTCATGGCTCCTAAACCCGAAACTCCCGGTTGTGGCGCTCCCATATCAGCAAAACACTCCGCAGCAACAGAAGCAGTGGTCGGTTGATCTATTGACGACATTCCTCGCCCCCAAGGATCCACAAAATTCACAGGATTATTAACACAATAAGAATACAGATTCATACTGTCAATATACCCAAGCGGATCTGTTTGGAGGAATCTTCCGTTCTCTGGTTGGTACATTCTTGCGCGGTAGTAGTAAAGTTTGCTCTCTGCATCAAACCTGCGAGCTGTGAACATA
>WGDE01000058.1 GCA_015493385.1 Phycisphaerae bacterium | reverse complement strand
CCTTTGCCCATATTATCTATCGCAGAGAAGAGTATTATTCTACCTTTAACGATTGTTGGCATAATATGGCAATAGTTTGTATTGGCAACATTCTTAACCGAAGGCGGCTCTTCGACAATCCTCACAAACGGCTCGTTCTTGTAATACTCACGGTATAGCTCTGTAAGCGTTTTTGGAGTGATATCTTTTACTATATCACAATAGATACTAGAGAGGATACCTCTATCGTACGGGCCGATATGCGGCTGGAATAGAACTTTAGCATTTTGTTTACCAGAAATGTTATTTACAAGCTGCTCCATCTCTGGCGTATGCCTATGTGAGCCGATAGCATAGCTGCGCAGATTCTCATTCATATTTGGGTGATGAATTCCGTCTGCAAGTTTCTTGCCAGCTCCGGTTGTACCGCTCACCGAGTTTACGATTATAGTCTCTGTATTTATCAAGCCAGCCTTTATAGCCGGTGCAAGAGCTAGAGTCGATGATGTTGGAAAACAGCCGGGATTTGCAACGAGCTGCGCGGTCTTAATCTTTTCACGGTTTAGCTCAGGCAACCCATACACAGCCTTTGCGACATTATCAACATCAGTGTGTTTAACGTAAAACTCTTCGTATAGAGCTATATCCTTGATTCTGTAGTCTGCGCTAAAATCCACTACTTTTAGCCCAAGCTCAAGCATCTGTGGTACAAACTCCATCGAGACTTTATGCGGCAAACAGCACAGGGCAACATCTGCGCATTCGGCTAGCTTATCAAAACTGAGCGGTTCGATATCCAATGCGCATCTACCAGTAAGTTGTGGGTGTACGCTTGAGAGCGAGAGGGTTTCCTTGCGTGATGCGCTTAGATATGTTAGCTCTGCCTCGCTGTGGCGCAAGAGCAGATTGATAGATTCGCTACCCGTGTAGCCGGTAGCACCGATTATCGCAACACGTATCATATAATAATCCTTTTTGAAAGAATCAATTGTTTAGGCAAGACAAAAAAAAATGGCCACCAGGATAAATCTTGGCGGCCATTGTAACATCTGTAATAGGTAATTTCCAGATTAACGTTTTGAGAACTGGAATTTTCTTCTCGCACCTCTTTGACCAGGTTTCTTACGTTCTTTCATTCTGCCATCACGAGTCATCATGCTTGCAGCACGAAGTGGGGCAACGAAAGATTCGTCAAAGTTAGTAAGAGCTCTAGCTATACCAAGCAGAGAAGCGCCAGCTTGACCAGTAGTTCCGCCGCCTTGAACATTGATGAATACATCAAATCTATCTTTAGCATCACAAGCTAGAAGGGGAGAGACCACGGCCTCTTGGTCTTGTGAGAGACGGAAATATTCTTTAAGCTCTTTCTTATTTATCAACATCTTTCCACTGCCAGGTTTGATTCTAACACGTGCAACAGAACTTTTGCGTCTGCCAACGCCCCAGATGAAACCACCTGCATCAGGAGTTTGTTTTTTTGTTTTAGCTTGCGGTACAGCTGTAACTGTTGAAGATACTGCTGCTACTACGCTTGCATCAATAAGTGGGCTGTTTGCTTCTGTATCTGCCATTTATTCACTACCTTATATTTATATTTCCATCTTTTCTGGTTGTTGAGCTACCTGATTGTGATTAGCTCCTGCGTAGACTTTAAGCTTTTTGAGCATTGCCCTGCCAAGCTTAGTCTTTGGGAGCATTCTCTTAACCGCCAATTCGATAATGCGTTCAGGGTGCTTCTCCATCATTGTGTCATAAGAGACGATTTTACGACCACTTGGGTAGTGGGTGTAGTAATCGTAGAACTTGTAATCAGACTTAGTACCTGAAACTTTAACTTTAGAGGCGTTAACTACAACTACATAATCACCAGTGTCAACATGCGGTGTATATGTAGGCTTGTGTTTACCCATAAGTACAGTCGCTACCTTAGATGCTAGTCGACCTAAAATAACATCGTCAGCATCAACCAGAAGCCACTTCGGGTCAACTAACTCTTTGTTCGCCATGAAACTCTTCATTATAGACATACTCCTGTCGGTAATTTTCTTTCATACATAAAGTGCCACATTATAGCACCGCCTCTTGGCATGTCAAGAGGCAATTTTTGCTATTTTTGAGAATGTTTTAATGAAATCTAGCTATTTTTACTGATGGTATTTAAATACTGTCATCATTCGCAAAATTAGTAGTTAGCCTCTTTCTCATGTAGTTTTTCTGGTAGTAAATGATAAAAACTGCGTTTCTGGAGTTTTTAAGAGAATTTAGCCCTTATTTATGCCGATAAGGGTTGACGGTGGTTGCTGTTAATTTAAAATACAGGTAAAGGATGACAGATGAAAACGATTACCCTTATGATTTTATCTCTTACATTTTGCAATGTGGCTCTCGCTGAAAATATTGATCCATATTCTACTGGAGAGCAGTATGCTTGGAGTGAAAACTGTGGCTGGCTAAATTTTAAAGACCAGTGGTGCGATGTGCATGTTAGCTCTTCTAAGGTTGAAGGGTTTCTATGGGCTGAGAATATTGGTTGGATAAATCTATCCCCAGAGAATTACGGTGGAGTTCTAAACGACGGCGCAGGCAATCTAAGTGGTTATGCCTGGGCAGAGAATGTTGGCTGGATAAACTTTAACCCAATCGTCCCTGGAATTAGAATTCACTATGGAGTTACTATTGACTCTGACGGTAAATTTAGCGGTTATGCTTGGGGCGAGAATATTGGTTGGATTAGATTTGACGGTGCAAGCACTTCTACAGTGCGCACATGTATGGTTGGCCTTGAAGATTTAAACAATCTAGCCGAGCACTGGCTAACATCAGACCCAGCAGCCGATCTAGACTCTTCTGGCAACACAGACAACCGAGACCTTGGAATTTTCTCTAGTTACTGGTTTGATTACTGCCCTGATAACTGGCAGCTAAAATAGAAGAATCTCACGTATGAATTTTAAAAAGCTGCATCCCGTACAGGATGCAGCTTTAAAATATTTACTAATTATGCATATGCTTCTTCATCGTGAATAGAACTGTCCAGTCCTATTTCTTCTTCTTCTTTTGTAACCCTTACACGGGTTATTTTATTTATAAGCCATAACATGATATATGTAAAAGCAAAAGCATAAATGGCAGCTATTACAGATATGAAAACCTGTTTAAAGAAAAATGAAGTACCGCCCAATATCAGACCATCTGCTCCAGCACTATTCAATGTCTTGCTTGCAAAAACACCAAGAAGGACTGTCCCTGTAAATCCTCCTACACCGTGTACTCCCCAAACATCAAGAGCATCATCCCAGCCTCTTTTGTTTTTCCATTCCACAGCAATATAGCTTACTATGGAAGCAATTATTCCAATAACTGCTGCGGCCCAGACAGGAACGTATCCTGCTGCAGGAGTTATTGTTGCCAGACCTGCAACCGCACCAGTCATTAGGCCTATAAATTTTGGTTTTCCAGTTTTAATTGTTTCTATAATAAGCCAGGTAACTGTTGCAAAAGAAGCAGCTATATCGGTATTTAAAAATGCTGTGACTGTTATATGATCAACGCTCAATTCACTTCCTGCATTGAAACCATACCATCCAAACCAAAGAAGCCCTGTTCCTATTGCGACAAGAGGTATATTATTTGGTTGAAGCTTGGTATTCTTCCTTTTCCCAACAAAAAATACTGATGCCAAGGCTGCAAAACCTGCTGTAATGTGGACTACAATTCCACCAGCAAAATCAAGGATTCCCCACTGCTGTAGTATTCCTCCACCCCATATCATATGGACAAATGGGTAATAAACAAGAATTTGCCACAAAACAAGGAAAATTAAATAGGATTTAAAGGTTACTCTACCTGTAAATGCACCGGTAATAAGTGCGGGTGTGATAATAGCAAACATCATCTGGTATGCGATAAAGACAAATTCGGGAATCTGTCCATTGGTAAATGGTGTGGTGGAATTTATTCCCATAAAAAAGGCTTTATCTAAATTCCCTATAATTGCACCAGTTCCGCTAAAGCATAGTGAATAGCCTAGAATAAACCATAGAACAGTCGTAATCCCAAGAGAAACAAAACTCTGAATCATTATACCCAGAATATTCTTCCTGTTGGCCAAACCTCCGTAAAAAAAAGCAAGTGCCGGCGTCATTAACATCACAAGGCTTGTAGCAAGTAACATGAAGCCAGTGGAACCAGTATCAAACATGTCTTTCCCCCAAAAAATAGATTTTATTTAGTCGTCCCTGAAAAACTATCTAAGTTCTTATGTTAAAGAGGTTTACAT
>WGDE01000057.1 GCA_015493385.1 Phycisphaerae bacterium | reverse complement strand
TGAATACACCTTTTTAGCTCGTGAGAATATGCCCGAAAATAAGCGATCTTCAAGAAAATATATGGACGCTTAAAGAGCGTCTGATAGGGATTTTGACGCTACCTAGCGGTTTTAAGCCATGTCCTGATGATGCTTTTTGATAACAGGTTTATTTAAATCATTGCTAAAAGATGGGGAATATTTGCCTGATATTCGTTCTAAGGATGGTCACAAAGGGTGTTTATAGCATAATATGGTATGTAAACTATACTGAAACGCGAGTGCTTGGAACTTCTAATGTTAGATTTCAGAATAAAGCAAGGTTTCTAATTGGAGTAAAGGAATTATGGAACTTTAAATTTACAGTCCGATAAAATGCTAACTGGTTTAAATTAAAAGGGCACTTGAATAATATCCAAGTGCCCTTCTTTTTTTTGATATTTTAGACTATTTCTCGCCAGCCTGAACTTCAATCATATTGAATGTGTGGTCATTAATCCTTCTATATGAATTCAATATATCTGTAAATGCCAAACTCTTTAGCGGTGGAATCTTACCTTGTGATACCCTCTCGAGGTGCTTCGATCTGCAATCTTTCATAATGTGCGTAATTGCCTTTGTCTTAACTTCTGCCTCAGGTAAAACATCTTTTCTAGATTCTCTGATAGAGATATTTACATGCGAGAGGAAGCTCTCAACCGCATCATGCAACTCCAAAACTTCCTTCAATCCTTCTTCGGATAGCTTCTCACCCATATCATTAATCTTGAGATTGAGCTTTAAGATATTGGCCACATAATCACTAATTGACTCAGTTTCATCTGCAAGTCTTAACTGCCCTCTTATCTGCATGGCAGCTTCTTGAGGAAGGTTTTGCATAAGTGCTAGTGTTAAAAATTCAGTGACTTCTTTTTGTACGTAATCTAGCTTTTTCTCGGCAGCAAAAATCTTTTCTTTTATTTCAGAGTTAGGGTTCAAGATAAAACTCCTGAGATCGTTCAACATGGTTTCTACTATTTCTCCCATGCACTCCACTTCCTTTTGTGACTGTTCGATACTCAAGGCAGCTGCTGATTGCAACATTCTTGTGTCTAGATGTGTCAAATGGCTCTCTTCAGGATAATTTTTATCTGGAGCAATTTTCTCAAGAATCTTAGCCACTAAACCTATAAATGGTAGAAGTATCGCAACATTGATTACGTTAAAACCTGTATGTGTCGCCGCAATACAACTCGTCATTTGGGCCGCACTCATTTGACCTTCACTGACATTAGTAAATCCAGGATCAACCCCCATAAACTTTCTAACATAGAATATATATATGAAGAATATAGACGTAATCCATGCTACTCCAAAGAGATTGACAAATATGTGTGCGTATGAAGCTCTTTTAGCCATCGTTGATGCACCAATTGAGGCTAGGAACGCGGTGATTGTAGTGCCAATATTCTCACCTAACACAAGAGCTGCTGCTGTTGGATAATCAATGATACCGGTTGTCGCAAGTCCAATCGTAATACCCAATGTGGCTGATGATGATTGAACAATTGCTGTAAGTACAGCACCAACAAGACAACACTTTAGCACGCCAAAATATGTTGTCGGTGAAAATGCGTGGAACCATTCTGTAAACCAACTCATAGTACGAAGTGGTTTGAAACCGTTTTTCATAAGCATCAAACCATAAAAAATCATTCCAAGACCAAGCACGAGCATGGCTACATATCTAACTCTTTCTCTCTTTGAGAATAGGAAGAAGAATGCCGCAATACCTATCATAGGCAAACCATATTTACCAATCTTAAGAACTAGAATCCAGCCAGTAATTGTAGTACCAATATTAGCGCCAAGAACCACGCCAATAGCCTGCATTAGCGTCATAATTCCCGCGTTAACCATTCCGACAACCATCACAGTGGTAATCGAACTCGACTGAATTAGACAAGTTACTAAAACTCCGACGCCGCATGCCATAACACGGTTATTTGTTATAGCGCCAATCATTCGTCTTAGTCTTTCACCAGCAACAGCCTGCATAGAATCAGACATATACCTCATACCAAGCAGGAATATTCCAAGTCCACCAATAACTTCAAAGAAAATCTTAAACAATTGAGCGGTATCCATACTTTCAAACTCCTAATAATGTGGCTATTTACACAAATTTATATTAAGTCCAACTTTTGACTAACATATAAATTGCCAATGTTAGATTATTATTAGAATGCTAACATTTTATAAAAATTTATCTAATAAAAAAAACAGTAAATGTAGCATTTACTGTTTT
>WGDE01000056.1 GCA_015493385.1 Phycisphaerae bacterium | reverse complement strand
TTTTCAATAAAATATAATGATAAAAAGAGAGGCTAGGTTATTAATGCAAGAAAACAATATCTGGAAAATTAGGACAATCAAAGATTACCCGCAGGCCCACACCCACATTCTAATCGGCAGGGTTCTAGAAATGAGATCGGCATGGGTAAAGATAAGCTCTAGAACGTACCACTTTGGCTCTAGCGTTAGCAATATACGCGCAATCCGAGTTGGAGAGCTAATGACTAGAATTTTGCCATGGAATAGAATTGAAATTATTAACGAGCTAAATAACGACTTTGATTTTAGAAATGCAGAACTAAAGCTAAACGAGAAAGAAGAAATCATTCTCACTGATATCAACAATATCAAATGCGCGCTCATCACATCTTATGACAACAAACATTAGATCCCCTTTTGCGTTAAGGTTTTAAAAGACCAAAATAGTCATGCGCATTATTATAGCAGATATCTTTGAGCATATTTCCGATTAGATCGAAGTCTTTTGGTAAGAGGCCTGCTTCGATATCGTTGCCTAGCATATTAGACAATATACGCCTGAAATATTCGTGTCTTGAGTAGGAGAGGAAGCTTCTTGAGTCTGTTAGCATTCCGACAAATCTGCTCAAAAGCCCCATGTTGGATAGTGCGTTGATTTGTTTTTCCATACCATCTTTTTGGTCTAGGAACCACCAACCAGAGCCAAACTGAATTTTGCCCGCGACCGTGCCATCTTGGAAGTTACCAATCATCGTAGCGATAATCTCATTATCAGATGGGTTGATGTTGTATATGATTGTTTTTGGCAAGCTGTTCGTTTTGTCGAGCCTGTCCAAGAATTTTGCTAGAGCTACCGCAATCGAAAAATCACCAATAGAATCAAAACCTGTATCAGCGCCAACAGATTCAAACATTCTGGTGTTATTATTTCTCATTACGCCAAGATGTAGCTGTTGAGTCCAACCAGCTTGGGCATCCATAACGGCAAATTCATACATCATTGCCGATTTGAATTTTAACTGCTCTTGATGATTAAGCTCTTTTGCGCTGCGTAGCTTGGTGAATATAGCTTCAATTTCATTCTGCGTGTAATCTTCAGCGTAGAGAGTCTCAAGGCCGTGGTCGCTAATGCGCGTGCCATTCTCGTGAAAGAAATTATGCCTTATTCTCAAAGCGTCGAGGTATGTTTGGAAGTCAACAATATCAACATCGCTAACACTGGCAAGTTTATCAATCCAAGCATTAAGCGCTGCAATATTCTCAGTCGCCATCGCTCTATCTGGTCGCCAAGTTGGGCACACCTTTACGCTAAAATCGCTACTGGCAATCGCAATATGATGCTCAAGCGAATCGGTTGGATCGTCGGTAGTAGCGATAACCTTGACGTTTGCCTTTTCAATCAAGGCTTTAGCCCTAAAACCATCGGTCGCTAAAAGCTCGTTTGCCCTTGCGTAAATCTCTTCGGCAGTATCCAATGAGAGCAACTTATCCTTAATCCCAAACGGATTGGCAAGTTCTAGATGAGTCCAATGATACAGCGGGTTGCGCAAGCAATAGGGAATGGTGTAAGCCCATTTTTGAAACTTATCCCAATCACTTGCGCAGCCAGTGCAGTATTGTTCACCAACACCGTTGGTTCTCATTGCGCGCCATTTGTAATGGTCGCCGTAGAGCCAAATCTGTGTTAGATTTTCATATTTCTTATTTGTAGCAATATCTTCTGGATTGAGATGGCAATGATAGTCGTAAATCGGCATATCTTTGGCGTACTCATGGTAGAGCCTACTCGCCGAATCACTCTGCAGTAAAAAATCTTCGTGTATAAACTCTGTCATTGCCTGATCTCCAAATATTTAGAGGTTCCCGTCAATTTACGCGTCGTAAGTTGATGCGCTTGTTGAACCGCCCTTGCCTGTCCAGTTTGTGTGGAAAGTTTCGCCTCTTGGCTTATCAACGCGTTGATAAGTGTGGGCTCCAAAGTAATCTCTCTGGGCTTGGAGAAGGTTCGCTGGAAGACGCTCACTTCTATAACCATCATAGTAAGATATAGCTGCGCTCATTGATGGGGTTGGAATACCAGCCTTTATCGCAGTAGATAATACTCTGCGCCAACCGTCTTGAGCTTGTGTAATTGCATCTGTAAAGAATGGATCAAGCAGAAGATTGTTGAGCTCTGGATTTGATTCAAACGCATCTTTAATCTTACCAAGAAACGCTGAACGGATAATACAGCCACCGCGCCACATTAATGCGATTCCACCATAGTTTAAATCCCAGCCATACTCTTTAGCCGCTTCGCGCATCAACTGATATCCTTGAGCGTAACTAACGATTTTCGAGGCGTACAATGCTTGACGCAAATCTTCGAGGAAAGCAGCCTTGTCAACTTCAATCTTAGAATCAACTGCTGGCAGAATCTTAGACGCTTCGACGCGTTCGTCTTTAAGCGCAGATAAGCATCTTGCAAAAACTGACTCAGCAATCAATGTTAGAGGCTGCCCTAAATTTAGTGCCTCGATACCTGTCCATTTACCAGTTCCCTTTTGACCGGCAGTGTCTAAAATTAAATCTACTACCTCTCTGCCCTTTTCATCTTTATAGCCAAGAATATCTCTTGTAATCTCGATTAGGTAAGAGTCTAGTTCTGTCTTGTTCCACTCGGCGAAAACATCGTGCATCTCTTGATTGCTCATTCCAAGCGAGCTGCGCATTATCTGGTAGCACTCACAGATTAGCTGCATATCGCCGTATTCAATACCGTTGTGAACCATCTTAACAAAATGACCCGCACCGCCTTGACCAACCCACTCGCAGCAAGGCTCGCCAGATTCTGTATGGGCTGATATCTTTTGGAAGATTGGAGCAACCGCTTCCCATGCCTTGGTAGATCCGCCTGGCATAATAGATGGGCCTGTAAGTGCGCCCTCTTCGCCGCCAGAGACGCCAGTACCGACAAATAGCTTGCCTTTGCTTTCAACATACTCTACTCGTCTGATTGTGTCTGGGAAGTGGCTATTGCCGCCGTCAATGATAATGTCGCCATCTTCAAGGTGAGGTAAGACCTGATCAATAAACGCATCAACTGGTGCGCCTGCCTTAACCATAAGCATGATCTTGCGCGGAGTAGAAAGGCTAGCAACCAACTCTTCAACGCTATGACAACCTACAATGTTTTTGCCCTTAGCGCGACCGTTGACAAAATTGTCTACCTTAGAAACTGTCCTGTTAAAACAAGAAACACGAAAGCCCTTGCTCTCCATATTCAAAATGAGATTCTCTCCCATTACCGCCAAACCTACTACTGCTATATCTGATTTTGACATATCTAAATTTCCTACCAAGTTAATTATTAGTTAGATGTTCTCTAAATTATATTTTACATTGACTACGCATCAGCCAAAAGCTGAGCAAACTTCTCTACAAGCTCACTATCCTCGCCCTGCCAGAGCCATTCGAGGAGTTTGGTTATTTTCTCTTTATCGAGCTCTTCTGGGTTAAATCGTAATTCTTGGGCAACCTCATTATCGTCAGCATTCTTTAAGAGATATTTGAGCCCATCTTTAGCGCCTCGTGCCATATCTGTCGGTTCAACGCCTGCCTCTAGAGCGAGCTTCATAGAACCAAATATTCTATCACGTGCGCTTAGCTTTCTCTTTGGATCTCTAGCCGCACGAGCGACAGCATCGGTTAAGAATGGATTTGTCATTCTATCTAGAAGGTCGTCTGCATAGGCAGCAAATCCTTCTTGAGTGAATAACTCATCTCCAAGCGATGCATATTTATGGATAAGACCGGCACCGGATACATTAATAAACGCATCGCGGGCAATTCCCATCAGCTCTTTATCACCGCGCAGCTGATCCATATTCTCATAACC
>WGDE01000055.1 GCA_015493385.1 Phycisphaerae bacterium | reverse complement strand
CCCTAATATTAAACAGCCTGATTATATATCAATTCAACTGATTACAACAAATATAAAACTTTAAGGTTGGCAATATTAGTAATTAAGTCGCACCATAATACTGGCGATAACTAACCGTGAGTTACCGTTTTTTTGTTATCGGTAGACAAGGGGAAAAGTAATATAAACTAGGAGTTTTTAAATGAGTAGCATATCTAAATCAATGAATTCAAAGAGTCTAAAGGGAAAATTTGTCTTTGTATTCTCTTTGCTAATTATAGTTGCAGTAGCATCTGTGCTAATGCAATTTTCCTTTAAAACTAGCGATAGCAAGGTTATTAACCTTGCCGGCGCCCAGAGAATGCTTTCGCAGAAGATAACCAAGGAAATCTTAATCTACAAGCAAAACCCTACAGATTCAAGCATGCTCAAAGCTAGTGTAGCACGTTTTGACAATGTCTTGGGTGGTCTTATCTCAGGAGACAAAAAACTTGGCATACCAGCCACAACAGACCCAAAGATTAGCGCACAACTTAGGAAAGTTAATCAAATCTGGGAACCATTCAAGACCGCTATAGACAATATTATCGAATCACCAGATACAACACAAAAAGATTTAGCCTTCGTATTAGACAATAATTTAAAGCTATTATCAGAAATGAACAAAGCTGTTGGCATGTTTGAAGCCGCAGCCGCTTATAAAGTGCAAAAAGCTCGCATTATGCAGTTATCACTTCAAACGATAGTGCTAACTCTAATCGCTGGCGCTTGGTTAATAGTAGTTATGCCTCTTGTTAAAAAATTGTCTCTGCTAATTCATCACACTAAGGACAATGCTGCAAGCCTAACAGATACATCTTCACTCGTATCAAGTATATCAGAGTCTCTCTCAAGCGGTTCTGTACAACAGGCAGCTAGCCTAGAGGATGTATCCTCATCTCTAGAAGAAATGTCTGCTATGACAAAACAAAATGCAGATAACGCACAACAAGCTAATCTACTCGCCACTGACACCAAGACCAACGTCGAAAAAGGGTTAGACTCTATGGAGAGAATGAGCTCGGCAATTAGAGAAATCCAAGCTTCCTCAGACAAGACTGCGCAAATCATCAAGGTAATTGATGAGATAGCTTTCCAGACTAATCTTTTAGCATTAAATGCCGCGGTAGAAGCTGCAAGGGCAGGTGAAGCTGGCAAGGGGTTTGCCGTTGTGGCAGAAGAAGTTCGTAGTCTAGCTATGAGGAGTGCGGCAGCGGCAAAAGACACATCTTCACTGATTGATGAGAGTGTCCAAAATTCACTAAAGGGTGTTAAGATATCAGATGAGGTTTCAGAATCTCTAATATCTATCAATAAGAGTATCTCCGACACATCTGATCTCGTAGGCGAGATTGCGGCGGCAACACAAGAACAGGCGTTGGGTATCGAGCAAATAAACTTAGCATCAACTCAGATGGACCAAGTCACACAAAACAATGCTAATATTGCAAAGAATGGTCAAAGCAGTGCAACTCAATTATGCTCACAAGCTCTGCAGATTCAAGAAGTTGTTCATGAGTTAGTATCAATTATTGAGGGTAGTGATTCTGTTAATAACTCATATACTGCCTCTGCGACAACCCCTGTACCAATGAGTAATTTTCAAGTTCAAGATTCTCCCGCTCCAAGTTCCGTAGAAGAACAACAAAAAGCAGAGAATGAAATACCATTTGAAGAGGTAAGTAGCGAAAAAGCATTTGCTGAATTTTAACAAATGATTATGGAGTAACTTTTACAAGGGCAGATATTTCTATCTGTCCTTTTTTTGCATTAGAGACAAAAGGATGTTAGATACGGATTAACATCTATTAACGCTAGGGCTTTGTTTTACAAAAATATACAGAGCGTGAGTGGTGTCATTAATTTCTTTTTGTAGCCGAGCGACCGGCAAGCATTCCGGTAGAGAATGCAATCTGAAGATTATATCCCCCGCAAGGACCATCGACATCAATTACTTCACCTGCAAAGAAAAGTGAATCTACAATCTTGGATTGCATTGTTTTCGAATCAATTTCCTCGATAGATACTCCTCCACGCGTGACAGTTGCCTCCTCAATCCCACGTGTTTTTATTATTGTAATTGGAAGTTTTTTTAAGAGCGATATTAATTTAGTCCTACTAGATTTATCTAGTTGGTTTGCGATAAGATTTCTTTTTTGTGTCGCCATCTGGCAAATAATGATAGCTAAAGACCTCGGCAAAAGATCTGTAAATATACTGGCAAGCTCACGTTTAGGATTGCTGTTGATACGATTAATAATTTCTTGTCTCAGTAGATTTTCATTAAAATCTGGAAGTATATCAATAGACAATTCAACATCGCCAGATATAAGCTCATCTACAATTTCTCTGCTTACATTCAATACAACAGGACCGCCAATTCCATTGGAAGTAAAAACCATAGGACCACGAAGAGAATGCTTCTTATTGCTTAACTTAAGAGATATCTCAACATCTCTAAGAGAAACGCCACCAAGCTTTCCCTGTAGCCAATTGTCACTAGCTATAAGCCCAACAAGGCAGGCTCTTGGAGTGTTTATCGTATGTCCGAAAAAAGAGGCAAATTTATAACCATCACCTCTTGAACCTGTTAGAGAGAGAGATTTTCCTCCAGTAGCAATAATGACCCTCTCACAAGTAATCTCTTTAGACTTGCTGCGCAGAGAAAAGATATCGTCTTTTTTCTCGATTGTATCTATTGTGCAATTCTGCACAAACTCTACATCGCCGCGCCGCGCAGTATCCACTAAAACGCGTAAAACATCGCTAGCTCTATTGGTCACAGGAAAAACACTACCGTTTGCTTCAGTGATTAAATCAATATCTTTATCTCTAAAGAAATCACACACTGCTTCTGGCGAAAATTCATAGATACAATGTCGCAAAAATCTAGAATATGGTCTACATGCATTTAAGAATTCATCAACGCTGTGCGAATGGGTAATATTACAGCGACCACCACCTGTTTTTAAAAGTTTACGACCTGGATTGGAGTTGGAGTCTACGACTATCATCTTGGTACCACTTTGCGCAGACGATATAGCAGCCATAAGCCCAGCAGCACCGCCACCAACAATACATACATTTGCGTTCATTATAACCTAGTCAAATTAAAAGAAAGAGTGGGTCTCTAAGCCGAGTTCTGTACCTGTCACTTGTTTTAGCTTATACAGTAGTTAGATAAGCTAAAACAAGTGACAGGTGGCGATCATTTAACTAGACCCTCTGTTACCAGAGAAGCTCTGCGACGAATCGCACGCGATCTACCCGCTGGCAAACAGCCGGGCAGGCTATACCAGCTTACTTGATCTTGCAGGCGGTGGGGTTTACCATGCCATCTTTGTCACCAAAGACGCGGTGCGCTCTTACCGCACCATTTCAACTTTACCTGTTCTCTTAAAGAGTCATCGGCCGTGTTTTTTCTGTGGCACTTTCCCGCGGATCACTCCGGGTGGCCGTTAGCCACCACCGTGCCCTACCCTGCTCGGACTTTCCTCCTGTCACCTGTTTTTGTTTATCTTGTTCATAAACAAAAACAGGTGACAGGCGACCGCCCAACCCACTCAGGCTAGTGATTGTACACAAAAGATACACTCTTAGCAACAGCGACTATCGCGCAAAGCAACATTAATTAATATGACCTTTGTTAGTATCTTCAAATTTTCATCAAATTATTCACGTTAAAATCCCCTCTCCACAGAAGAAAATATTTGTGATTTCCAATTCATTATTTGCAAAAAAAACAATTTGGAATAATAAAAATTAATTGCTTAATATCTGTAATATAAGCAATTATAAAAAGGTTGAGAAAACAAGCCCAATATTACATTGACACACAACATATCGTTGCTATGATTAGGATATAGTCATCAAAAACACAAGCTACGCTATGATGATTACCCGTTGTTATTTTGGGCTCTGGCATTATGCTGGAGATAACTAAGCGCCATATTAAATTAGGTACAACAATAGTGCGTTGCCCATTTTGTAAAGCTGACAATGATAAGGTTATCGACTCTCGTTCAAGTGATGGTGGTCGTATTATTCGCCGTAGACGTCAATGCTTAGGTTGCTCTAGGCGATTCACTACGTACGAAAAAATTAGTGAGAGCTTTAAACTAAACGTTGTCAAAAAAGATAATTCCCGTGTGCCTTACGACCGTGAAAAGATTCTACACGGATTACAAAAAGCTTGCTACAAGCGTCCAATATCATCAGAACAAATACGTTCACTTGCTGATAAAGTTGAAGAGGACATATTCAAAGATTCAGACAAGGAAGTCTCATCTAGATTCATTGGAAAAAGTGTGATGGATCACCTCAAAGTTGTTGATAAGGTAGCGTATATTCGATTTGCTAGTGTATACAGAAATTTTGAAGATGCCGGCGATTTGATCTTGGAAGTTACAGAAGAATTTCGCAAGGATGAAGAAGAATCTAACGGTCATGGATTCGGCCATGAAACTCTCAGAGACAATTAGCTTGTGCAACGCAAAAATGGAATTTTGCCCAACAGGTAGTAAAAAGGATTCTAGTCTAAAAGAGGTACTTTAAGCAATGGGGTGGTTGTATTCTCTCTGAGCTTTCTTAGACTTACTACCTGTTATCTTAAAGTAGGGCAGAGAACAACAATGTTTGACCACATATTTAGTTATTTTACCCTATAAAAGAAGCCCCCTACTATTTTAGCAGGAGGCTTCTTTTTCAATTTGCTTGAATCACAAAATGTTATTTCTTGAGAGAATCATCATCTGTGACTTTGGCGTCGTTGCCGTCTAGTGAGTCGGTATTACTAACTTCCTCTTCACTATCATCCGTAACAACTGCTTCCTTTGAACTACTAACAGATTCCTTATCGACAAGTTTCTTAACATCACTCTGACTAGCAAAATCCTTAGTAGCACTACCCAACTTAATCTTCACATCTACAGTATTAGAAGC
>WGDE01000054.1 GCA_015493385.1 Phycisphaerae bacterium | reverse complement strand
TTCGCTTTCAAAAAATTGATTTGTCAGCGGAGTATGCAAGTGTGTATGCCTGCCATCTCTTGTTGGACAGATACTCTCTTTCATCCTCTGCGACTGCTCGGTTAATGGAATTTTGGCTCGTTGAGACACTTTTCCAATATCATGCAAAAAACCTGCAATAGATATTTCCGCTACTCGTTTATCCATAAGCTCTCTCCTTTTGAAAGTAAAATGTATATTAAAGGAACCTCTATAATTGGAAGCTATGCAATAACTTTTATCCCTCCAAATCCGAATGAAGCAGATTTGCCAAGATGTATAACTTCACAAAGTTTTAATAAATTTAAATAATCCCCGCTAACGCCTTTAAACTCTTGCTCACCAACAATACCCGGCATCTCGATAACTCGCTTTTGTCTGCCAGAATAACGAGTTACTCGGTGGATTTTGATGTCGCTTCTGATTTCATTAATATCGTTTGACGGTTCTATGAATGCTTTAAAGTCAAAATCCTTAGAGAAATCCTCTCCATAGAAATATGATAGAATAGAAAACCTGCGAATTGCAGCGGCAATAATATCTCTAAAGTTTGGGTGATAATTGCTCTTTCTATCTTTCCTTAGTCTAAGAGGTGTCTTAAATTGTAGCTTAACATCACGCACAGTGTCAGATGAATATTCATTCTGCACAAATTGACTAGTAGGTTTAGTAATTGAATTACTGCCCTGAGAGAATATTTGCTTATTATCAAGCTCATCAATGCTTAGAATGTCAAATTTAATGCGATCCTTGCCAATACCATTCTTTTCTATTTCAAGGAATGAATATGCTATATAGGGGAATAACTCGATGGCTCTGCCAAAGAGTGTTACTGAAAACTCAAATTCATCACCTTCTGCTATCGTTTGCTTTGAATCAAGCGGAGCTGAGATAATAAATGGTTGAGGGACTGATGGGTATTTACTCATAAATTCCCTATCGCTTGCTGCTAAACCTTCAAAGATGTAACTATATGCACAGTTCGATGAGACAAGACAGTCTTTGCAGGATACATTTCTCATATTGCAAACAACACGCTTGAGAGTAAATCCAAATGCACCGCGTAAGGTTGGACCATAGAAACAGGGCAATCTACCCCCCTCTTTAAACCGAGCCCTAAATTTAACCTTTCCAAACGCAAGTGTGTTTACCATAGTAGATAGTGTCCTTCATCTAAATCCCTAGGTTATCTATACTGAGAATACCGATAAGGATATTGATTGTCAAGAAACTTAGTTTGGTAAAATGAGATTAATTACAAAAAACTTAATCGTTTCTTGTAGGTCTCAGGAGAGGCGTTTCTCTTGTTTGTATTTTATGCTGGCTAGTGCGGCGGCTATTAGTAGGACTACTGCTCCTATTGCTAGTATTGGGAATAGATGAGAGCTGCCTAGCCTCTTTAGGATTGATCCTCCAAGCGCTACGCCTAGGACTACTCCGATAGCGCCAAAGCCTATGACCGATGAGGTAAACCTTGTGCTGTTTCTTGCGTCTCTTGATATTGCTACGGTTATTGGCCAGAGTGGGCCTGCGCCTAGTCCGCAGAGAAATACTATCGCAAACATAACCGTCTCGGATGTGTCAAGGCAGGCTAGTAAAGTTGCAAACAAGAAGATGGTTATACCGGCAAACATGCTTGGCCAGAGTGAGTGTTTGTGTGGAATAATAGAGGCGACTGCCCTGCCGACTATCACGCCAATCCAAAACACACTCAGCGCTATAGCCGCGATACGCGGGGCAGAGTGAAACTTAGCTTCAAAGAAGGCTGCGGTCCAACATGCAAATACACTCTCAACTGTTACATAACAGATAAGCACAAACGCTAGCAAGTAAAAAAGAATGTCCTTGCCGAGCGGGAGTTTTTTCGTTTCGCTCTGCGGCTCTTGCGAGCAAGTTTGCGGTGAGCGTTTTTGAGTGAAAATTATGAACACTAGGTACACAACAAAAACAAAGATACTGAATATGACAAAAATTGTGCGCCACGATTTACCCATATAGAGAATCAAAAATACAATCCCCGGCGCAGCTATCGCACCAACGCAATAAAACATCTGAGAAATATTTAGAAGTTTACTAGAACCGCTCTTTTCATAATTGGAAACCATCACCGATGCAAACGCCTCGACTAGACCGCCGCCAATACCAAGCGGTATCGCCCAGACTAGAAAGAGTGAGAAGCTATTTATAAACGCTCCGCACATCAGAGTAGCCGCCGAAATCAACATACCAAAGGCGACGAAAAATCTTGGCGTGATATTAAACCGCTCACCAACCCAGCCGCCAAGAAAAGCGACGAGAAAGAAAAAGCTAAACTGTATCATCACCAGATAACCCAAGAGAGAAACGTTCACGTTTAGGTCTCGCGCAATCGTTGTTATTAACGATGGAACCGCTGTCGTCGAGACGGCGAAGGATGTTACCGAGAATAATATTGCCCAAATCGAGAGTTTAACACTTCTCGAATTTGTAATCTCGCTGTTGTTATTTTCTAAAGATGCCACAAAAAACCTCTTTTTGGTAATGTTAACTTAAAATCGGGGCAGTTATTCTTGTTCCCGAATGCAATAGATTTAGCAGTTAAACAGAAATTATCAAGCAAATTTCAAAATATAAAGTGACTTAAGGGGTTATTTCACAATGAGTTAGATTTGTCATGAAATCTTGTGACTGACTTATATGCTGTTTTTTTGAAAAATAATGAAATAAACAAAAAATACTCCTTGATTGCGATGTTAGAGACTGTTATCTTTGTGGCAGAAATAACATTTACAAACATCGTCGGGACTGAATTGAAGATTACGCCAGCACAAAGACATAGCCATATTAAAGAGCTCTTGGCCAAAGATATTGCCTTTACTGTAAGCGAGTTAGCAGTAAAGTTCAATGTGAGCGAGATGACTATACACAGAGATCTCAACAGGCTTGAGAAACAAGGGCATATCCAAAGGGTTCATGGCGGTGTTTTATCCACAGAGAAGATGGAGTTTGAGTTTGATTTTGCAAACAAAAGAGCTACAAACAGAAAAATCAAAAAAGCAATCGCAAAATCCGCCCTCACACTTATCAAGCCCGGAGAAAGGCTAATTCTAGATACGGGAACAACAACCCTGGAGCTGGCGTATTTATTGAAAAATTTTCAAAATTTAACAGTTATTACTCCTAGCCTTGCGGTAGCTTCAGTGCTACAATTCGCAGACGGTGTTGAGACGATTCTTCTAGGCGGTTCGATACGTCATGGAAGCCCAGACCTCACCGGAGCGGTGGCAGAGCATGTGCTGGATATGTTTGCAGTTGATATCGCATTCCAAGGCGCAGACGCTATCGGTGACGATGGATGTATCTATAACACTGACATTAGAATGGCGCGAGTTGACCAAAAAATAAGACAAAGAGCTGCGCAGGTACATATACTCTGCGATAGCTCGAAGATAGGCTCAACATCGCTTGCAACTAATGGCTCGCTGCGCAATGTTGATAGCTTGATAACAGATTCGAATATCTCGAAAGAGCATATTGAAATATTTAAGAAATTAGAAACTAAGATAACTATTGTATAATTAAGGAGTTTTAAATGGCTGCTAAAGCACCCAAATGGGCAAATTTGGATTTAAGCCAAGTGCCGAACGTCAAGACTGCACTTCCTGGTCCAAAGTCAAACGAGCTTCACGCTCGCTGTACAAAGTATTTTAAAGGTTTATCTGGTCAGGTTAAACTGTTCCCTGTTGCGTTTGAAAGCGCTAAGGGTTGCGAGATGGTTGACGTTGATGGCAATAGATACATCGACTTCTCTTCTGGTATCTATGTAACAACTCTTGGTCACTGCCATCCAAAGGTTACTGAGGCTGTACAAAAAGCTGCCGGACAATTAATGAACTGCCACGACTTCACAACAGACATCAAGACACGCCTTGTTGAGAAGCTTGCAGATATTCTTCCTGGCGATCTTAATGGATTCCAATTCTACGATTCTGGAACAACTGCCGTTGAAGCTGGACAACGCGTTCTTCGCGCTGCAACTGGAAACTATGAGATGATTTCTTGTTTCTATGACTACCATGGAAAGACTTATGGCGGCGTTTCTCTTGGCCACATCCGCGCTGCAGCTTACGGACCAACAAGAGCTCCTGGAATGCACATGGTGCCAAGACCAGATGTTTACAGACCAATGTGGACTAAAGAAGATGGAACTATCGATACTGATAAGTACATCGATTTCTACGATGAATACATTTCAAAGGGAACAGTAAACAGAGTAGCTGGTTTTGTTCTTGAGCCTATCCAAGGTTGGGGCGGTTCTGTGATGCCACCTGATGACTTCTTCCCTAAGTTGCGTAAATTATGCGACGACAGAGGCATCTTGCTTATGGCTGATGAGGTTCTAACAAGTACTGCAAGAACTGGTAAATGGCTTTGTATGGAACATTGGGACGTAGTGCCTGACGTTGTAACAATGGGTAAAGGTTTCGGTAACGGATTCCCTGTTACATGTGTTGCTGTTCGTGAACAATACAAAGAAAGCTTTGAGTCCATCTCTGCATCAAGTAGCTACGGTGGAAATCCAATGGCTTGCGCAGCTGCTCTTGCTAGTATCGAAACAATCGAGGAAGAACAACTTCTTGAGCGTTCAACTCATCTTGGAAATATCGCTCTTGAGCGTATGGAGAAGATGAAAGCTGAACACCCTATCATTGGTGATGTTCGTGCTAAGGGTTGCTTGATGGGTATTGAGCTTGTCAAGGATAAAGCGACAAAAGAGCCTTTCGATGCTGCTGGTGAGATGGTTTACCGCAAAGCATTCGAGAAGGGGCTTGCATGGATCCCAGCTGGTCATATCCTAAGAATGAGTCCTCCTGTTGTTATGGAAGATGAAGTCCTAATGAAGGGCTTAGATATGATTGATGAAGCTATCGGTGAAACTGAAAAAGAGTTATTAAAATAAGACACTCTTATGCTCTAGAGATGATTAAAACACTTTCATCTCTAGAGCATTTAATTTTTAAGGAAAAAAAGAGATGGCTAAGAATGGAATTTTAGAAACAGCTAAGCACAATCTAGAAAAGACAGCTGAAAAATTAGGCGCAGACTCTAACCTGCTAAATAAGATAGCAACGCCAAAAGAAAAAATAGAGATACGTCTTAGCCCTGTACTTAGCGATGGCAAAGTGGTTAATATTGAAGCTTATATTGTCAGGCACAGTGATGTTCTTGGCCCTTCAAAAGGCGGCATCAGAATGTCTCCAGATGTGACTATGGATGATATTGTTGGCCTGTCTATGGAGATGACATGGAAAACATCACTCATAGGAGTTCCTTTTGGTGGTGGTAAGTCAGGCATTAAGTTTGATGCGACATCGCTTAGCGATATAGACAAAGAAACAATCATCAGATCATTTGCTAGAAACGCCAGAAGGCATTTTGGCCCTGAGTTATACGTTCCTGCCCCTGATATGGGAACAAACGAAGCAGATATGGGACACGTTAGAGACTGTGTATCTTATTCTGACGGCATCTCTATTACTAAAGGTTGTTTTGTTACCGGCAAACCTGTCATCTTAGGCGGCATACCTGGTAGACGAAGCGCAACTGGAAAAGGTGTTGTTTACACAACTGTTGCTGCTTGCAAGAAGCTTGGTATTGATGTTAAAGGTATGAGCGTTGTACTGCAAGGCTTTGGTAATGTAGGTTCAGAAGCGGCAAGAGAGCTTGCAAGACAAGGCGCAAAGGTTATTGCAATCTCTGATATATCGGGCGGTCTTTTAAACGAAGATGGAATAGACGTTGAAGATCTCGTTTCGTATGTTGCCCAAAATGGTTCTATAGGCGGATATACAAAAGCAACGCATATTGCAAAAGAAGAAATCTTTGGCATTGCCTGCGATTGCTTGATACCTGCTGCTAGCGGATCTCAGATTACAATGGCAAACGTAAACAACATAAAGACTAAAATCATTGCTGAGGCAGCTAACGCTCCGACAACTCCAGACGCTGACAAAATTCTAACCGATAATGGTGTCTTCATTATCCCAGATATTTTGTGTAACGCTGGCGGTGTTTTCGTTTCTTATCTTGAGTATGTTCAAGAAACACAGCATGAGCAAATCACAGAAGCGCAAGTAAGTGCTAGACTCTCCGAGAGAATGAAGGTTAGCTTTGATAAAGTTTACGAGCTTTCTATCGCTAAGAAAATATCAATGCGCGAATCTGCTATGCAGATAGCTCTTAAGAGAGTTTCAGAGGGAATCAACGCTAGAGGCTTATTGCCGTAAATATTGCAAAAGTTGCACCCCTGCAGCTAGCTAGTTTAAAATTACACTTAGTTTACAAACAGAAAAAAGGTTAGGTATTAATATGGAAACAGTTAAATTTGGTATTATTGGTTGCGGCCTAATGGGTCGTGAATTCGCCAGTGCCGCAGCACGTTGGTGTCACCTTCCAGAGATGCAGGTTAAGCCTGAGATTGTTGCAATCTGCGACACTAATGATGAAATCATGAAATGGTACACAGACAACTTTGCTAGCATCAAGCAAGTAACAAAAGACTATAAAGAGCTTTTGGCCAATGATGAGGTTGAGGCGGTTTATATTGCAGTACCTCACAATATGCACGCTGAGTTCTACTGCGAAGCAATCAAGGCTGGCAAACACCTTCTCGGCGAGAAACCATTTGGTCTAAACAAAGAAGCTAACGACAAAATCTATCAATGTATCAAGGATAACCCTGATGTATTTGTACGTTGTTCTTCTGAGTTCCCATTCTTCCCTGGAATGCAAAGAATTGGCAAGCTAATCGAAGATAATTTCTTTGGCAAGATTATTGAAGTTAACTGTGGTTTCCTTCACTCAAGCGATATGGATACCAACAAACCAATCAACTGGAAGAGAATGCTTAAGTTCAACGGCGAATATGGCTGCATGGGCGACCTTGGTATGCACACTTGCCACGTACCTTTTAGAGCAGGTTGGATTCCTAAGAGTGTATATGCATCGCTTAGCAATCTAGTTGAACAACGCCCTGACGGTAAAGGCGGCATGGCTGATTGCGAGACATGGGACAACGCAACTCTTGTTTGCCAAACAGAGAATCCTGTAACAGGTGAGTCGTTCCCGATGACAATCAAGACACACAGAATTTCTCCGGGTAACACCGATACTTGGTATTTTGAAGTTCAAGGTATGAAAGGTAGCGTTCGCTGGAGCAGCAAACAGGCTAACACTCTTGAAATTCTAGAATATAATGGCGGCGACCAAGCTTGGCAAGTAATAGATATGGGCCACGAGATGGCGTACAAATCTATCACTGGTGGAATTTTTGAAGCTGGATTCTCCGACTCAATCTTGCAGATGTGGGCGGCATTCCTTTATGAGCTTAAAAACGGTAAGCCAATCGCTAAATTTGCCGGTTGTGTACTACCTGAAGAAATCGCGCTTAGCCACAAACTATTTACTGTAGCATTGGAATCTCATGAGAATTCAACTGTTGTAAAACTATAAAATCTCTGTTATATTGTGCCGTTTACAAAACAAGAAAGGTTGATAAATGGCAAGTTTACTGATAAAAAATGCGAAAATTATAACAGAAGATACGATTCTCGTAAATCATAGCGTATTGTGCGAGCAAGGCAAGATAGTGAAAATTGCCCCAGACGCAGAGCTAAGCGAGGTTGTTGCTGATGAAGTTATCCAGGCGCAGGGCAAATACCTTGCGCCTGGTTTTATAGACCTTCACTTTCACGGTATCAAAGAATACTTAATAGATAACGGTGTCGACGACTTAAACAAAATTTGCAGTATCCTACCGGAGTTTGGCGTTACAAGTTTCGCACCAACGGTTTGCCCCCTACCACAGGGAAAGGATTCAGAGTTTCTCTCTTCTTTAGCGAAGGTTGATTCGAAGGCAGCCAACGTTCTAGGCTTTCATCTTGAAGGGCCTTTCCTAACTTTGACAGGCGCTCTACCTGAAGATGCTATCGGTAAAGCAGACCCGCAACGAGTAAACGCCCTCATTGATGCGGCAAAACCCTACAAGGTTGTATTTAGCATTGCACCTGATTTTGATGGTATAGAGAAAATTTTACCTATAATGACTCAAAATAACACGCCTGCTTTTATGACCCATACAAAAGCTAACGTTGAAGAAACTCTAGCCGCTATAAAAGCTGGTGCTTCTCATGCAACACATTTCTACGATGTGTTTCCATGCCCAGAAGAAGTTGACCCTGGAGTAAGGCCTTGCGGAGCGGTGGAAGCAATACTTGCTGATGATGATGTTAGCGTCGACTTTATTCTTGATGGTGAGCATGTTGACAAAATTGCTGTTAAGATGGCACTAAAATGCAAAGGCGCAGACAAGGTTTGTTTAATAACCGATTCCAATATAGGAGCAGGAAACCCTATCGGAATCTATAAGTTTGGTAATGAAGAGGTTGAATTCAAATATCCAGGCGGTCCGGCAAGAATGACTCAAAACTCTGCACATCCTGGTGGGCTTGCAGGAAGCGGATTGACTATGAATTTGGCTGTTAAGAATGCAGTGAATAAATTTGATATCTCTCTCGAACAGGCTGTAAGGATGGCTTCTACAAATCCTGCCAAAGTTATGAGAGTCGATAATCATAAAGGAAAAATCGAAGTGGGCTTTGATGCCGACATCGTAATGTTAGATGAAAATCTTGATGTAGATGTAACATTCGTAGCAGCAAAATGTTGCTATAAGAGATAATTTAGAAAAGGAAAATTTTATGTCTGACTTTATATTTGAACCAGCAGAATTTGTGCCATTTAAAGATAGAGAAGTTATTCAAAGATGCCGCAATATCAAAAGAGAAGATATTGAAAAGCACTCAAATCCAGATTTTAAGATTAAAGTCGTAAAAGATGAAGATATGACTTTTATGTGGTTTGCAGATATGATTTCAAGATTGAAATTGGCAAGCGATTCTGGTGAGAAGTTTGTGATGATAGTTCCAAACCCTTGGCCAGGATATCGTCATGTAGCGCGCATTATAAATAGATGCCGCATAAACTGTAAAAACTTCTGGGGCTTTGCGATGGATGAATACGCAGACCAAGATGGCAATATTGCACCAGAGAGCTGGGAGCTTGGCTTTAGCCATGCAATGCTAAAATTCTTCTACTATGAAATCGATGAAGATCTAAGACCTCCTCGTGAGCAATTTGTTTGCTTTAGCGATTTAAAAGACATCAACGACTACAGCAAGAAATTAGCTGACGTTGGTGGCGCAGACATTTGTTATAGCGGCCCAGGTTGGACTGGGCATCTCGGCTTCCTTGAACCAGATGCTCCAGAGCTTGACAAACCTCTTGACGAGTGGAAAACTCTAGGCGCACAAATCGTAACGCTGAGCCCGTTTACTATCGCGCAGAACTCACTACACGGCTGCTTTGGCAATAGCGGCGACTTAACTGCGGTACCACCAAAGTCTGCAACTATCGGCCCTGCTGATATCATTGCGGCAAAGAATCGCTATGACAATCATGGTATCACAGTAGGCGGAAGTTTAAATTCATGGCAGAGACTAATGACTCGTTTGGTTCTTCACGGACCAGTAACTCCAAAGTTGCCAGCATCGATTTTACAAACTCTCAGAACTGACGTATTCATTACTGAAACAGCTGCTATGAATATCGAAAACAACTGGGATATTGGTTACTAAAGAAGCAAGCGAAGAAGGTGCGCGAGAAGCAGCAGACACCCTGTTTAGCTATAAGAGCGAAAACGCCTTCGTCGAAACAACTAAGACCATTTTGGATGAAACTAAATAATGGAATATGTTTTAGGTATAGACCTTGGCACAAGTTATTTCAAAGTTGGCTTATTTGATAAAGATATGAATATGCGCGGGCTTGGCAGGGTTGCTCTTGAAAAAGATACTCAAGGCAACTCGGAATGCGAGCTCCCAATAGAGAGATTCTGGGAGACCCTGAAAAAGGGTCTCTCTATCGCTTGTGAACAGGCTGGCGCAGACCAATCAGATATAGTTGCTATGAGCTACTCTTCACAGGCAGATAGCTTCGTTCTCTTAGATGAAAACTATACACCATTAACGCCTCTAGTCTTGTGGCCTGATAATCGTTGCAAAGGGATTCACCCTAAGCTTAAGGAATTATTTGATCATAAGGATTTCCTTCAAAAGACTGGTTATGGTCGAGGCTGCTACAACACGCTAACGATTAACAAATTGCTTTGGTTCCAAGATAACCGCCCTGAGATATGGAAAAAAACAAAACACATAATGATAATATCTGATTATTTAACATATTCTCTAACAGGCAAATGTCTTGGTGATGCGGGAACTGTAGCACTGCTTGGATTGTTTGACTTGGAGAATTTCAAATGGTGGAACCAAGCTTTGGAGTTAATTGGTATCGAAGAATCAATGCTCTCTAGGCCCCTGCAACCTACGAGCGTTGTTGGCAAGACAAATACAAACGCAAACAAACTACTAGGCCTAACTAAGCCTGTAGAATTTGCCGTCGGTAGCCTTGACCACCATATCGCAGCTATTGGCGCAGGTGTTGGTTCAATCGCTGATATGAGCGAATCAACTGGAACAGTTCTGGCATGCGTGAGTTTTTGCGATGAGTACAAGCCTACAAAAAATATTAGCATGGGCCCTGCTGCAAAAGAGAACTCTTTCTACAAGATAGCCTGTGACTTTGATGGTGGCGCAACGGCTATTGAGTGGTATAAGAATAATTACGCCAAAGACCTAAGCATTGATGAATTAGTTAAGCTCGCAGAAGATGTTGCCCCAGACTGCGCAGGGCTAAGCGTGGATGGTTTGGCGAGCGACTATGAAGGGTTAAGTGGTTTTAGGGGAGCCACAGAAAAGCACTCACACGGTCACTACATAAGAGCAATGATGAACTATACTGCCAAGAGTTTGGCTCAGCTCGTTACCTTTCTAGACACAGACAATACAATAAATACAATTGTTGCAACCGGTGGTGGTGCTAAAAGTGATTTATGGCTAGAGATTAAGACAAAACTTCTAAATAGAAAATTCATAACCGCCGAGTCTAGTGAACTTGCCTGCAAAGGAGCAGCTATGGTTGCTGCTGTTGCCGCAGGTTGGTTCGACTCGCTTGAATCAGCAGGCAAAGCGTAAATGTTTAGCTCAAACACATGGGAAACATGCCCAAAAAAACGCTTAATTGACAACATATATAGTTGCATTAGAAAAACATTAATTTATAATGCGAATTACAATATTTAAGCAAAGTGAAAGGATATTAAAATGACATTACAAGCAGGCGCAGCGCAGGTTGACATTTCTCCAAAGGATTCTCAGTTTCTCTTTGGTTATCCACATGTCAAAAGATATTCAACAGGCATACACGATAAACTTTGGGCTTCGGCTCTTTATATTTCAGACGCTAACAAAGAAGCTATCATCGTTGCAAACGATATAATCTTTGTTGGCAAAGAATCTTGTTCAAAGGTTCGTAGTGCCATTGAAAAAAAGACCGGTGTACCATTTGCAAGCATAATGATAACGGCAACACATACTCACTCTGGTCCATTAACACTTGATTATATAAGTAACGCATCAGATCCGAATGTTCCAAAAACAGATGCAGCTTATGTAAAACTTCTAGAAGATGGTATTATCGAAGCAGCTGTAACAGCGTACAATAATGCGAAGCCTGCAAAGATAGGACTTGCTATCGCAGACGATACAGGCGTTGGAACTAACCGCAGAGATCCAAGCGGGCCTGCCGATCATAATGTACCTGTATTGATGGTTAAAAATGCAGATGATGACTCTAATATCGCATGTATGTTAGTCTGCTCAATGCACCCAACAGTTTTACACGAAGACTCTACGTTAGTAACTGGTGATTTCCCAGGACTATCCCGAATATATCTTCAAGAAAATGTACTTGGTAAAGATTGCCCTGTTTTGCATCATATGGGGCCAAGTGGAAATCAATCACCTAGACACGTTACTAAAGCTAATACATTTGAAGAGGCAAAACGACTAGGCGAGATACTTGGCAAAGCTGTAGAAAAAGTGGTTCCAACTATCGAATACAAAAATGACCTGAAAATACAAACAGCATCCACAACTCTAGCAAACTTAACCAAAAGAGAATTCCCTAGCGTAGAAGATGCA
>WGDE01000053.1 GCA_015493385.1 Phycisphaerae bacterium | reverse complement strand
CTTTTCATACGTATTGTTCGATGTCTTATCTGTACGTACGTAAACACTTTTGAGCGACATATTTAATGGAAATTAAAATAGAACTAAGATTACTTACAATTCTAGTCATTGCAATCTGCGGCTACTGCTATGGTGAAGTTGGAAACCCAGACTTCGAGTTCTCTGACCCGAATGGGTTTCCCATGGAGTGGGAATCTGAATTCTATGCCAAGACCCAGCCTGTGTTTTCTCCACAAATAGAAAACTCATATGGCAGCACTGAGAATTGGAAACTAAAACCTGAAATTCTCCACCCATTCTCAAATCAGAAAATGCTGGTTCTATCCAATGGCAATTACGGCAGAGAGGTATTGTCAGATAGAGGAGTTGCTAGAATTGCAGCAACATTTTCAGCTGGAGAAACCTTCTCTTTTAAATATTTCTTTGGGACCTGTGACTATTTTAGCCCTGGAGTTAGCTCTGGCTCCGGTTGGAATGACTGTGCAAGGGTAAGACTAATCCCCACAGATCCCAACAACAGCGGGCTAAAAGAGATAAAATTACTCTGGTGCCACCTAGCTAACGACCCTAACATAAACGGCAATGAACAACTCGACGACAATTATGAGCTTTACCAAAAAGTTATAGCCGTTGGAGATTATGGATCAATGGAAGGTTGGCGTCCATGCGCATTTACGTTTAATGAGTCAAATGCCGGAGAATATATGGTAGAATTTTCTGTTCATGACATTTATGACAAGAAAATCAATTCCTACCTATGCATTGACAATATTATATGTGGCAATGCTACGGATCAAGGCGATCTAACGCTGGATATGAAGGTTGATCTTGATGATTGGGTGGCATTTTCGCAGCATTACGGGGATAATTGCAACGACCCAAATAATAATTGTGAATATTTTAATATATTTGGCGACACACAGTCGATTGATTATAATGAAGACGGTACAGTTTACATAGATGATGCTATTCCGATTATCTTAAACTGGCTATGGCAACCGTAGTGAATAACTTGGCAGTTATATCAAATATTTTTAAAAGGAGGATGAAAATGGCAAAACAGAAATCAAAACTCTTCTTAAATGCTGATTGGTATAAACTGTTTCTTATAGGCGCATCAATAACTCTAGCGTTTTTCGTGCTTGATATGATATTCGTCAGCACTTTTCTCTACATCATTACTAGAATCCTAATCTTTTCCTCGGCAACGATAGCCATATTGGGAATTCTAACCGAGCTAAAACATGCCAATACAACCCTAAATAAAAATACACAGATCGCACATTACACATCTGACATCCTCAAACGATCTCTAGAAGAGTTGATCGCAATAAATCACGATATCAAATTGAATGAACAGGTCAAATCTATAGCATATAGAGATATAAATCGCCTAACAATTGGAGAAGCAATTCTGGCTAGACTACACCAAAAAGACTTCAGTACAACATATGAGATGATAGAAGAAATTGAAAGCAAAACCGATTATGCAAATCTAGCAGAAACATTGCGTAAGGCTGCGGATAAATACAAGAACGCAAGTGAAAGCGAAAGAATTCAACAGGTTGTTGCACATATCGAAAATTTAGCCAAAAATCTACATTGGGACCAAGCAGCACTGCAAGCAGAGAGGCTTGCAATTCAACACCCAGACACAGCGAGTCTAACGGAGCTGCCCGCTAAAATACGCAAAATGAAAGAACAAAAGAAAACTCAACTCCTAAAAGATTGGGAAAAGGCTACAAATAGTGGCGACACAGACAGAAGTCTGCGTATTCTGAAGGAACTGGATAAATATCTCACTCCAAGCGAAGCACAGGCATTAGAAGAGTCTGTTAGCGGGGTATTCCGCACTAAACTACACAATCTTGGCGTTAGCTTCTCTTTAGCAGTCTCACAGAGTAACTGGGAAACAGCACTAGAAACTGGAGAAGAAATAATCAGGGATTATCCAAATAGCAAGATGGCTCATGAGATACTATCAAAGATTGAGGTACTAAGGGAACGTGCTAAATAGGCTCAACGAAAAACTTATAACCACAAAAAAAGGCTGCTCCAACGGAGCAGCCTTTTTTCTGTAACCTTCTAACGATGAAGATGGGATGTAACAGCATTAATGAAGATCGAACAGTGATTGTGTTTTTAGTATAGTTTTTTGCTCAGGGAATGCATGGAACGAATGAATATGTAACTCTTTTCGTCTCGCCTCAAAATCAATGTAACTAAATGGTGCTAACCCAGAAGATAGAGATTCAGGGTACTCGACAAATATCCCTCTGTTCTTGCTGAATTTCTCCAAGTCAGCTTTAGATTGGTTATAGAGATTGTCGCTCATACGCTCGACTTGAAAGTCCGTCATGTAGCTCAGACCCCTGCTGAGAGTACATTTATGATTACGATGGCCTTTAAACTTAAATCTTTCTACAAGACCTCTCTTTGGAAGAAGTTGCTTCGTATTGGCGATTACTTCGCTTAGACACACATCATCGACAAAAACACTTATCATATGAGAGCAGCCCGTCTCCCATACAATTGTTTCATAATTTTCGGTCTTAAGATGTCTCTTTGCTCTAATCTCAAAAAGTTCTGGGTGTAGAGGACGTTGGTATAGTGAAAACATCAACTCATCAACTGCAATATTTGTTCTTGGCATTTCCATCGCGTCACCTGTATTAGATATCAAAAAACTTCTCACTTGCTCTGACGTCATTATAACGAGATAGCTTGGTAGGCTTCAAGAGGAATCTATCTGCGCAGCAACTAATGGAAATTACTTATCGGACTATTATCTTGCAAAGACCTGAAATCACTAGAATT
>WGDE01000052.1 GCA_015493385.1 Phycisphaerae bacterium | reverse complement strand
ATATGCGTAAACTTCTAAGGAAGCTTACTTTTGCGCTTATTAAACTTCTTTGCGATATCGAAAATATGCTAAAAATGAGACTAATGACCTTCCTGAAAGCAATGCCAGTTTAGAAAAACTCAGAAAGAGTGTTTTTTTTCAGGGACGACTATTTAAGCCCCTAATGAACTATTTCCTTTGCGTTAAAGCGGCGGTGTTAGTGGTTAATTGACACCCTCACTCGTGTCCCTGATTTTAATTTTGCTATCCTATCTATGTCCTAGTCCTTTGCGTTGTAATTTATCAGGCGCGTTATTAGGCGTTGCCTCCGTGAAATTGTTATGTGGTAATCCGTTCCATATTTCTATATCATCAACATATTGAGATAAGGGATATTTTCCAGAATATACAGTGAAAAGCATAATCCTGTTAATCGGTTTTGATATCTTATTAGGTCCATGATGATCAGCTACTATCTTCCCGTTTAGCGCCCACAGAAAGCGCCCGTCATCTCTGGTACTACGATGCCAAAAGAACTCAACGCTGAACCATTTGCCCTCAGGAACAGGAATAGAATGATTCTCTTCTGCCCAGAACTCTTTATATTTTCCATAATTGTCTTTTGCTACATTATCGCCATGTACATACCAATACGGTTTCCCTTTATCGTCGACATATACATAAGCCGCAACTCTATAATCTCCAGCGGTTTTCCATTCAAAGAAAGTACACCATCCATCATCATCATTGGAACCGTCGCCTAATACTTTGGAGAGATTAGCTGGGAATTTCAGCCAGTATTTAACATACAAATCCCCATCCTCCTTGGCATCATCGATAAGATAAGGGTCCTGCGTCCAACCTTTGTCTGCCTTAATTATTTTGGAGAACATTGCTCTCGTCTGTTTACCGTCATGGCCTTCTATCGTCACGATCTTGTTCTGGATATATTCTTTTGAATTACGTCTGTGATCTACAAGAACCTGAAATGTTCCACGGCTACCCCATAGGGTGATTGGCCATGAGAATTTCTTATTGTCTGAGCCTTGGATATCCTGATACCAGCATCCATCCTCATCTTTCCACGGTGAAACTAAGTAAACGCCTTTCTCAAAACCAGATTTAAATAAAAGGGTGGGCATCTTTTTGCTTGTCCCTGAGAGTGTTGTTTCGCAATTACCCTGTGAAACCATAAATAACGTTGCTATCAGGGTCAATCTCAATAAAATATGCTTATTCACAACGTTACCTTTCTAATGCATATCACCTTTGAATAGCAGGGGGCTTAAAGGTTTTGGTGAAGCTAAGCGCCCCCGTATATTTCTGTTAAATGCGATGTGTCTTTTTTGTAGGTCTAATCTTATTCTATTATGCCAAATTCCAAAATAGCTATAGGCTTATCCGTAAGTTTTGTTATCCGTTTATAAACTTTATCTAGTTTCTCGGAAAACTCAGAAGATTCTTCGTCTTCCTCTAGGAGCCCATACACACTAACTCCAATCCAATCAATATAATCATCGCCTGGATAATAATTTTCGAAATCGTTCCATGCATCAACGGGTTCGCTATCAGAGTCTATGTGGAAAAACCAAGTTATGTTTGTAGCTCCGTTTTCTCTGGTGATATCAATGATGTGTCGGTAAGCACCGCGAAATCTCTCTGCGCCGTCTGCAATAGAGCTATCTCCGTAAGCATCAGTTTCTCCTGCGCCATTGTATAGCCCATTCCAAGGAAACCAACTTCCATTTACTTCTGTTCCAAATTCTGCAAGAAGCGGAATACCTGTTTTGGCGGCATCTTTTGCCCATTGTGTTAGTTCATTGTCAAAATCGCCATCGATGATTTTTTGCATTGAGAAAAGGGAGTCAGCGACGTTTTCTTCGTAGCTTGTTCGTGGCATAAGCCTGATGAATGGTACTTTTCCCGTTGACGATATTGTTTTGACTGCATCAGATGGGAACCTAATTCCATCGGTCCAATTATTCGAGAAGTAAGCCCAGACAATATCTTTATCTGATAATTCAATAAACTCATTAATCCTATCAGCAGTGACAATATCTTCTGTTCCACCAAAATCAGGGAAGGCAGAGAGGTAAATTCCACTAACAGGCGCGGCCAATTTGCCATTTTGAAATTTTGCTTTTGTAATAAACGTATTAGAACTAACACATTGGCGGTATGCATCGAGACTCTCTGGCGAGGAGTCTATCCGTAATCTAACTTCTTTCCCATCATCATCCCAGTTCTCGTTCCACCAAGAAACAGCCTTAACTCTTGGGTATTCATTACTTTCAAGGCTCTCAAAAGCATTTTCTATCCATTGAGCTTTTTCATTTTCTGCCATCTTGCGAACTCTGCCTTTATGGCAAGAACTTAAAACTGTTATAAATGCTAAAAATAATACTGCTGTTTTAATTTCTATTCTCATTAGATCTTACGCCTTTTTTTTGTGTCGTCTGCTTTTATTTATTATCTTCTGTTTTTTTGTTTCCACAAAAAGTATCGAATGCTTCTTGAGTATTATCGAATCCATGCTTCTTTGCAAGTTCCCACGGACGCTCGCATCTTCCTGTGCGCTGGCACCATTGATATCCTGCCGAAGCAATGCATCCGTGCGTATCACGGTCTGCGCCTATTCGAGTTGTTTTTTTGTTAGGAATCATTCGACCTCTATAAACCACTCCATAGATTGGAATATCTTTAATTTTAACTGGATCGATTTTGAAGGGGTTTTGCTCCAAGATGGTGAAAGTTGCTTCTTTGCCAACTTTGATAGATCCGATTTTTTCGTCCATCTCAAAGGTACGTGCAGCGGTAATCGTGATGCCTTTCATAGCGTCGTAGACAGAGATGCATTCTTGAGGGTTCATTATTTTGCCGCTTGCTACAATTCGATTGGCTGCCACCCATGCTAGTAGAAGCGGTTCTGCCGGAGCCATTGCAAAATCTGAATGCAGCGATACTGGCACGCCGCGTTTGGTGAATTCTTTTAATGCTACCATATTGGCAGCGCGTTTTGGGCCCAAACCAATTTCACTATACTTATCGGCTAATGCCCAGAGATAGTATGGGTTGGCGGATATTTCCACGCCGAGATCTGCTGCGCGCTGCGCCTGCTTTGCATCAAAGAGGCCTACATGGTGAAAAGTAGTGCGATGATTTTTTCGAGGATGTTGCTTCATAGCTCGCTCTACAAAGTCTAGGTATTTTTCAAAAGCCAAATCACCCGTAATGTGGACGTGAATTTTGTAGTCCTTGTTCCACCAATAATCGAAGATTTCTTCTCCTTCTTTAAGCGGAATAATCCATTCGGATTTGCAGTTTTCGCAATTATAGAACGGATCGCGAAGCTGCAATGCCAATGAATAGATCGCTCCATCCGCGAAGGTTTTGTATTGGTTGGGTAGGAACTTGATATAATCAGTATTGTACTTTCCAGGCAGGGCTTCTATGTGCTTTTCATATGCATCATTGCCGATTTTTTTAACAAATTGCTCTGGAAATCCAGAAATGAGAAATATGCTGTAGGCTTTGGCTTGCTCTGTTCCCTTTTTCAGAACGGCATATTCATCCTCAAAAGAGCTGTTTGGGAAGCTCGGTTCGCACATGGCAGTGAGCCCGTTTTGCAACATCATTTTTGAAATTCTCTCCATTCCGCGGTCTAACATTTCCTGATCACCGAAGAAGGGTTGTAGTTTTGTTATTTTTATCTGCTGATAGGCACGTTCCCAGAAATGGTAGTTATCCCAATCTGCCTGCTCATCATCTTGAACAGAGAGATCGCCTTTCTTAACTCCATATTTCTTGGCGCAGGCTGTATTCAAATAGATCTCATGGGTTGATCTCTGCCAAATAATTGTCGGCACATCGCCCGTTACCTCGTCGAGTTTTTTGAGGGTTAATTGCCCGTGCCAAGCTTTATGATATCCCCAAATCATAACGGTTTTTGTCTTATCCTTTTTTGAGTCTATAATGCTCTTAACCGCCTTGAGGTAGTTATCTTCGCCAACCACTGCAGGATAGGTTTTATGCGGCATCCTCCATTCATGTGGGGCAACAATATCATTTGCCAGAATGAAAGCGCCGATCGATACAGGATGGGCATGAGGCTCGATAAAACCTGGCATCATAGTTTTTCCCTGTAGGTCTACTTCGATAGTCTTACCAGCAAAATTATTAACGGCGCCAGCCCTGCTTCCAGCATAGATAATTTTGCCATCCCGCTCAATAACTGCTTCGACATAGCTAGGATCATCGCCTTCCATCGTAATGATATCTCCACCGTAATAGATGGTTTGCTGTAGTTTCTGCGGTTTGGCATTTGCGACTGGTTTTTTGCTAATCTTCTTCATAGATACCAACAAAACTATGAGGGCTATTATCAGAATGGACCAAACTAATTTCTTCATTTTACTCTCCCTGTTTTAATAAGTTGGATGATCTTTCTACCGTTAATCATTGTAACATTATGGTTCATTGTTACGAGAACAATTTTAAATTTTAACCGCAGATTGCAACCGCAGATGGACCCTATTAGAGTTTGAAACTCTAACAGGGCAAGTACAGATGAACGCAGATAAAAAGGGGTGAGTTAGTGGTTAGTGGTCAGTGGTTAGGTGTTAGCGTTGCGCAATGTTATCTGCAATTCCAGATTCCATCGCTGCCTTCATTGTCTCCATGCTCTTTATAGTGAAATATTCCTATTAGTAAACATTTGCAATAAACTTGACAAATACGAAACAAGCCATATACTAACAATATGAATCAAGAAGACCTAATCAAGCTCGGCGAGACTATACGCCGGATCAGAAAAAAGAATGGGCTGACAATTAATGATGTTGCAATTAAGGCAAAGTTGTCACAAGGGCTCATCTCTAAGGTAGAGAACGCTCGCAGTGTTCCATCGCTTCCTGTTCTTTTTAATATTGCCCAAGCAATCAAAACCCCATTAAGCGAGCTATTGGATTATCTAGAAAATACCAGTGAGACAAGATACTTGCTGACTAGAAAAAAAGAACGCCGGACTATTAAAAGAGAAAACGCCAAAGGCTATCACTACCAAACTCTTCTTTCTCAATTTATGCAAGAGTCCTTTTTTGAGAGTGTGATATTAAACATAGAAAGTGGGAGCAAAGGCAAAACCGTGACTACCGACGGGTATGTATTTGTCTACTGCCTTAACGGTTCGCTTAGTTTAGTCTTAGGTAAAGAGACAATTGCCATGCAAGAGGGCGACTGTATTCTCTTTAACGGCTCGACACCTCATATGTCTCAAAACCATAGTCAAGAACCGCTCAATCTTTTAATCCTTTATTTTATGTCATCGACATAATTTCATAACCCAAGAATTTATTGAGGTAAACAGAAATGAAAGCAAATTTCATTACCGCTGACGAAGCAGTCTTGTTAGTAAAAGACGGTGACACGATTGCTACTGGTGGCTTTGTTGGCTGCGCCCATCCAGAGTTATTAAGCGCAAGTCTCGAAAAAAGATTTTTAAATGAGGGCTCTCCAAAGAACATAACTCTCACCTATGCCGCTGGGCAAGGCGACGGTAAAAACAGAGGCTTAAACCATTTTGGCCATGAGGGGTTATTAAAAAGGGTAGTTGGCGGCCATTGGAATTTAGCACCAGCGATGGGCAGGCTAGCTATGGAAAACAAAATAGAGGCGTACAATTTTCCGCAGGGCGTTATATGCCAACTCTTTAGAGAGATTGCCGCTGGTTCACCTGGAAGATTAACACATATAGGATTGCAAACTTTTGTAGACCCACGTATGGGCGGCGGTAAATTAAACGCTAAAACAACCGAGGACTTAGTCTCCTTACAGACCATAGAGGGAAAGCAATGGTTATTATATAAATCATTCCCCATCGATGTAGCTTTTATCAGAGCGACATCTAGCGACTCTTTTGGCAATATCTCTTTTGAAAACGAGGTAATTTCTGGTGAGGCGTTATCAATCGCGCAGGCCACGAAAAATAGTGGTGGAACGGTTATTGTTCAAGTAGAAAGTATTGTCCCCGATTATTCAAGAGACCCTAAAAGCATTGGCATTCCTGGAATTTTGACTGATGCGATAGTTGTTAATACAGATAAAAAATGTCACGACCAAACTTTTGCAGAGGAATTTAACCGCAATTATGTTATTCAGGGCGACGTAAAAGAACTTCCTATTCCTGAGGTAACCTCTAATATCAGAGGCATTATCGCCAAGAGAGCACTCGAAGAAATCTTGCCCGGTTCGGTGGTTAATTTAGGTATTGGCATACCAGAGGTGATTGCGACAATTGCCCGTCAAACCAATAGATTAGACGATATTACTCTCACTATAGAATCAGGGCCAATTGGTGGAATACCTGCCGGAGGTCTGAGTTTTGGAGCATCAAGCTATCCGCATGCGATAATAGACCAACCCTATATGTTTGATTACTACGATGGTGGTGGGCTGGATATTGCATTTTTAGGTATGGCCGAATGTGATAGCAAAGGCAATGTCAATGTTAGTAAATTCAATGGTCGAATCGCTGGCATAGGAGGGTTTATGAATATAACCCAAACAGCAAAGAAAGTGGTCTTTACGGGAACCTTCACGGCGGGGGGCTTAGAAGTAGAAGAAAAAGACGGCCAACTAACTATCGTAAAAGAAGGTGCCTTTCAGAAGTTTGTTTCTGATGTTGAACATATAACATTTAGCGGGCCATACTCTTGTCAAAATAAACAAGAGGTATTATACGTAACGGAGAGAGCTGTTTTTGAGTTAACCGAAGACGGCTTAGTATTAATAGAAGTTGCGTCTGGAATCGATATTGAAAAAGATATTCTTGCGCAGATGGCTTTTAAACCAAAGATAAATTTAAAATAGTAACCTGGAGAATAACAATGCCTGATATTTTAATAACCGGAGCAACCAGAACCGCCATTGGTGCTTTTAATGGAATGTTCACAAAAGTAGGTGCCGTTGACCTTGGCACTGCCTCCGCATCTGCGAGCTTAGCAAATTGTGACCTCAACCCATCACTGGTGGACGAAGTTATATTTGGTAATGTATTGCAAGCTGGCCTTGGGCAAAACCCCGCTCGCCAAATTGCTATAAAATCAAATGTACCAATTAGCACCCCAGCCTTTACAGTCAATCAAGTATGCGGGTCGGGGATGAAAGCTGTCGATCTTGCTTGGAAGCAAATTAAATCTGGCGACTCAAAAATAATAATAGCCGGTGGCACCGAGAATATGACCCAATCGCCTTACATACTACCCACTATGAGAAACGGCGCACGCCTAGGCAGCGCAGCGGCTATTGACACGATTATTAGTGACGCTCTAAGCGATGCGCTCGGTAATTATCATATGGGCATAACCGCAGAAAATATTGCTGTAAAATATGATATATCACGCCAGAGACAAGACGAGTTTGCCCTAGAGAGTCAAAAGAAATATGCGGCGGCTTTAGAAAACGAAATATTTAAAACTGAAATAACCCCACTAACCACCCGCAAAAGAGGCAAAGAGATAATTTTAGATGTTGACGAGCACCCTCGCGCAGACGCATCTGCAAGCTCTCTAGCATCTTTAAAAGCAGTGTTTAAGAAAGACGGAACGGTTACGCCGGGTAATGCATCAGGCATTAATGATGGCGCTGCTTCAATGATTGTACTAGAAGATACGATGCTTGATTCTACAAGTATTCAACCAAACTCCTGCGTCAAGATTAAAGATATAGCTTCTTGTGGCTGCGAGCCAGAACTAATGGGGCTTGGCCCAATATACGCCGTTGAGAAACTATTGAAACGTCAAAAGATGAATATTGAATCTATTGATGTTTGGGAGATTAACGAAGCCTTCGCATCGCAATCATTGGCCGTTATTGAAGAGCTTAAAATAGACCCTGCTAAAGTCAATGTCAATGGCGGAGCGATTGCCTTGGGCCATCCAGTTGGTGCAAGTGGGGCTAGAATAATCGTCACGCTACTACACGAAATGAAAAGAAAAGATGTTCAGTTTGGTGTTGCAACCCTCTGTGTCGGCGGCGGCATGGGCTTGGCAATACTTCTTGAAAATATCAATTAGAACTACCCATTACTTTAAACTTAAGAGAGATTATATATGGAAATTAAAAACCTTTGTTGTGCCATAACAGGCGCAGGTAGCGGATTAGGAAAACAAATGGCCCTTGATTTTGCAGGTTTAGGCGCAAAAGTTTACGCCATTGATATCAATGAGGACAACCTCAAAAAGTTGCAAGACCAAAGCGATGGTAAAATAAAGTATCATATCGGCAATGTTTGCGACGAAGAAAATATCAAAAACGTTTTTGAAAACATCGCAAAAGAAAACGGCTCGCTTGACGTCCTTATCAACAACGCAGGAATAACCAAAGATGGCTTATTGATAAAAGTAAAAGACGATAAAATCGAAACGATGTCTTTAGATTCTTTTCAAAGAGTTATTGATGTAAATTTAACTGGGGTATTTCTTTGTAGTAGAGAAGCCGCAAAGATTATGCAACCTAAAAAGCAAGGGGTTATCATTAACATCTCTTCAGTCTCGCGAGCTGGAAATATGGGGCAAACTAATTATTCCGCCGCAAAAGCAGGCGTTGATGCAATGACAGTAACTTGGAGCAAAGAATTGGCTCGTTATAATATCCGCTGCGCAGCCATCGCACCTGGCTACATTGCCACAGAGATGGTCAAAGCCATAAACCCTGCAATACTAGAAAAGATCGTAAGCAAAGTACCTCTAAGACGACTTGGCGAAATGTCAGAAATAAGCCGTACAGCTCAATTTATAATCGAGAATGATTTTGTAAACGGTAAGATTTTAGAGATTGATGGCGGCCTGAGGATTTAACGCGAGGGTCGCTAAAAACCAAAAAATATTAACCGCAGATGGACACAGATGAACACAGATGAACACAGATTTTAAAACCTTAACTGCTTTAACGCAAAGGGACCCTATTAGAGTTGAAACTCTAACAGGGCAAGCGCAAGAGAAAAGGTGTCGCACCTAACGGTGCTAATCTGTTTGTAGCATGTCATATTTCTACAAAGGTTTTGCTCCTACGGAGCAATATTTGTGGCATAGTCCCGTAGGGAGGACGTCTTTGTAACTCTCATGGGGATGATACCTCTGTAACTCCGTAGGAGTGGCACCTTTGTGCTCTTCTTTTATGAGTTCTTGCATTAATCAACTATCTCCAGATTAATATTATTCTGGACTTGGCTGATAGTTTCAGGGCTATACACTCTCAATGAATAAAGAACTGATTTCTGCAATCCTCATTTTGAACTGTTTCCATTTTGGAAATAGTTGCCTCTTTTTGTAACTCCTCGTTTTTGTAGCCAATTTTGACTCTAGCCGCAACTCTAGCTGTGACCCTAGCCGGGTTGCTTTAGTTTTGATTGTTTTATGATTTCCTAATAAAGACCTTGACATTATTATCCGAAGCGTGTAATAGTATTGGTATATATTTTTAATTACAGAGAGTAT
>WGDE01000051.1 GCA_015493385.1 Phycisphaerae bacterium | reverse complement strand
ATGACTGGGACGATTCTCAATTATACTATAGAGCTGGAACTGATTTAGTTTCTCTGTCTGCGTTTTCTTTCTTACCTAGTAAGAGATTTCCTCTGTATTATTATGATCAAGTAAATAATCCAGATAGAACTGATATGGAATTTCAACAATCATTGTGGAATCGTGTTTGGTGGTTCTATGGGTCTCTTTTAGAATTATCTATCCAAGCCAAGGATATGGTAGAGAATATGACTCAAATAGCATATTCCCAAGCAATTGTGCCTGATTTAGATGATGTTCCTCCATCAGTAAAACTATCACTCACTCATGTCAAAGGATATGGAACAGGAGGCGATGAGGGTAATGAGGATTATGAATCAACTGGCTTTGTCTTAGGATTTGATGTTTTCTGGGCGGGATTGCCTAAAGGCGTTTCTTATGTTCCAAAACGCGATCCAAGTTGGTGGGATGACAATGCAACCGCAACATCTGTAGACATGTGGCGTGGTGATTGTGAAGAAACCGGAGATCTTGCTGGTGTCTATAATGGCGGATTAGCTCCGTGGATAGACACTCCAATAGATAATCTAATAGATAGGATAAGTAGTTCTAATCGTCCAAATAGACGAAAGGCAATCGCAGGAGCCCATCAAACTGTATTCTATGACGGTCCTTGGCTTATTCCCACAACTACTGACCTATCTTGCACAACATTCAATCCATATAAAGTTGAAATGAAAGTTATTTCAAGATCAGGAGCATGCGACCTAGTACCTGATTGGACCGAAGTTCCAAAGACTCTCACAAGAATATATGTCAAGAAGATAAATAATATAGAAATGCCTATCGTTTCTGATCCACCAGAATCCAGTGATGTACCTTATGATTATTTCTATGAGCCACTATACCCTAGAACCTTTGGCGGGCGTGATACTGCGGACAGTAAAGCTTCCATCAGAAAAGTTACTGCATCAAGTAAGACTGATTCTGATAGCGAAACGCCTGTTGTCCAAGAATACACTGAGAATATGAATGTTCTTCATGGTGATGAAACTACTCAATACGATGAAGCCACTCTCAAAACTTGGTTTGAAGAAAACTATGGGAAGAAAGAAGAGTTTAAGCTGCTCATCAGAGTAAAAGATGGCTCAGATACTATCGTAGGCGGGTTGATAGCATGGGCAGGAGAGTGGATAAATCTATACGAAACGCAATGGCCGTCAGAAGAAGATTCGATTGTTATACCTTTCGCTGACTAGTGTATAATAATATTAGTGATAGTGCTTGACTCTACCTGAATAATACGTATATTAACCATCGAACGTGGTATAAACTACTAGCTTTATAGGGCCGTGCGTTGCGGCCCATCATTTCTTGCTTCAATACATATTCTTGGCTTTTTCAACTCAAAATTGCTATAATGCAACCCAGCATGCAAGCTCTCATGTAATTATTTCATTGACACGGTGTTGTTATGCCCTTAAATTTGCCGAACTATTGATGTGGCAACTCGTAATAGAGTAGTTTTGATCACAACAGTTGTTCTTTGGATGGAGTTTATGAAATGGCTAAATTAACAGCATTACAATTGGCAAGATATATAGTAAGGTATGCCCAAGAAAAAGGGGAGCCAATAACCAACCTTAAATTACAAAAATTGTTGTACTATGCGCAAGCCTGGCATTTAGCATTTTTTGATAAGGTTTTGTTTCAAGATCCGCTTCAAGCATGGATACATGGTCCAGTTGCTCCACCTGTATATGGAGCCTTTAAGGGGTTTGGCTACAACCCTATTCCAATACACCCAAGAAAAGTAGAGCTATCTTCTAAGTCTGCTGGCCTTGTAGATGACGTATTGTTAACATATCTGTCTTTTGACGCATTTACTTTAGAATGTATGACACACAGAGAGAAACCTTGGCTAGAGGCTAGAGGCTCTTTACCGTTAGATGAGCCGTGCAAAAACGAAATTTCCACGTCTACAATGAAGGAATACTTCAAGCAAGTCTTAAAAGAGGCTGAGCGTGAAAACTGATCGTTACCTTCCAGTTAAAAGGCCCACTGTAAATATTCCGAAGCCGGTAATACCGGAGCCTCAAAAGTTAGTTTTTTCTTTTAAGTTTTATGACGACAAGCACAAAACATCTAAAAACGTTACGTTTAGGAATCCTTACCCTATCTATCTTCTAAAGCAACTAAAAGAAATGGAAAATTGGACCGTTGAAATTTTCAAAGGACAACAAAAGGCAAAAACTTTTAGAGTTCATCCCATTGATTGGACAGCCAAAAGCGTTGCTTTTAATGGTTTTGGGTTAAAAAAAGAATACAACGAAAACGCTTGGCAGTTTACGGTAAGTGGTAATAAGTATGGCCGGGTTCATGGTTTTTTCATTGAGCATATCTTTCATGTGGTGTGGCTGGATCCAAAACATAAAGTATATCCAAGAAGATAGTTTAGTTTTCTCAAATATCATCTGCAATCTATTCGGCACTTCTGTTTGCCATATTTTTTAAATCTCAATCTCATTCAAAATTTCAGCAGCTCTTTTAGCCTTTTCCAGTCCCATCTTCGCGTAAATTTCAGTGGTTGATCTATTTTTATGGCCAAGCAGCGCTTGAGCAAACCCAAGAGCATCGACGTTATCAACTGCATTAATCGCGGTCGCTGCGGCATGTCTGAGCTGATACGGCGTCCATATTGGCATTGGGGTATGGCTGTCGCCATCTCTGGCTTTGAGGTCGCGATTAAGCCGCATAATGGCGCGTCTTATTGCTGTTCGATATGATCCGTGGTCGTAACATTCACGCAGCTGCAATCCTCCGGGCCTATAGCTGCTAGACTTGCCTCTTCTATTACCGCAGCTCCTTGGTGTTTGGCGGCAATCGTTACGGATCTGTGTGGCAACCTCTCTTCCATCTGCAGGGGAGAAGAGATATTCGTTCTGTTTTTTCTCCGCGATCAATGGGATTAAAACGTTTTGGACTTGTTTATTGAGCGGGATAATTCTCGGTCTTGCTCCGTCTTTATAGTCAGTTTTATGTTTATTTTGCGTATATACCCAAATCTCATCACTGGTATCAATATCACATGGTTTCATTCGCAGCATTTCGCTTGGCCTAGTCCCGGTATAGAGCTGAGTTATCACCATTGCTCGTAAGATCGGATGCAAATATGCAAGCGTCCTACGAACATCTTCAAGCGGTGCTGGCTGTCTTATCTTTGTCCTACGTAATTTCGGATGGTTATTTTTTACCTTTTCAACATTCTCAAGAGCATAAGGCGTAAGTGGTGACACTATCTCCCGGCTGGCGGCCCACTTAAACATCTTAATAATAAACCGCATTTTGGTATTGATTGTGTGTGCTGTTATTCCTTTATTAATTAATTTCTGACGAGTATCATCGAAGAGAAGAGGGCTGTATTCGCAGGGCGGTAGCGAAACATTATCGATCAACCTAAGAGCTAATTCGACTTTGTATGGCTGAGCCGAATCTTGAGCGTTAGTTTCCTTGACATATTTAAGGTAGAGTTCAATTAGCTCACCAATCGTATTCGAGCCGCCTCCGGTCGCTTGCCAGGAGTCCCATTTGCGTTGTGCTATCTCTTTGGCTATCCGTTTGTCTTGGGTTGCGAATCTACTTCCGGCAGGCTTAAGCGCAAAGGTTCTACGCTTGCGAGTTTGGGGGTCTTTAACCTTCCAGTAATACCGTCCACGTTGACAAAAGATGGATCCTTTGAAAGTGTAATTTCTGCGCATAAAAAAAGCTCCTTAACAATACAAGAAACCCATAAGCGTCCACAAAAGTGTCCAGAACTTAGAATTTCGTATGCTAAGGGCTGTGGCGTAGCCCTTGCAACTTCTTTATTTACAAGGTTTTATATAAATGGAGCCGATGAGACTCGAACTCACGACTTCTACACTGCCAGTGTAGCGCTCTCCCAGCTGAGCTACGGCCCCGTTGGTTTCAGAATATTAGCAGATGATAAGATGGTTGGCAAGCGATTTTATAGTGATTTTAGAGGTGTCCTAAAGAAAAAGGCTACTCAAACAATGAGTAGCCTTTGCTAGTATTTTTATATGCCGGTTTATTTGAACCTTACTGTAGCATTTCCGTCTTCGATAGTTCCAATCTTGTAGACCTTCTCGCCCGACTCTGTGATATTGGCTGCAATAGCGTCAGCGTACTCGGCCTCCACAGCTAATATATAACCGATTCCCATATTGAAGACTCTAAACATTTCTTGTTCTTCGACTGGGCCTAATTGTTGCAAATATTTAAAGACTTCCAGTACTGGCCAGCTTGCTTTGTCAATTATAGCATCGCAGTTTTTGGGTAGTACTCTTGGAATATTTCCAACAAGACCTCCACCAGTAATATGAGCCATTGCATGAACAGCTTGTTTGCCTTGAAAATCTTCGAGTGCTTTAACAATAGGGCGTACATAAATCCTTGTTGGTTCTAGAAGAACTTCCCCAAGAGTTTTGCCATTAAGCTCGGCGATGGTATCATTTAACTTCAACCCGGCTTTTTTAAAGCAAATATTTCTAACGAGAGAGAATCCGTTTGAGTGTATTCCATTGGATGCAATACCAAGAATGACATCTCCAGGTTTTACGGTATCACCATTTATGATCTGATCTTTTTCTACAACACCAACTGCAAATCCTGCCATATCGAAATCGTCTTTTCTGTAGACGTCTGGCATTTCAGCAGTCTCGCCGCCAATAAGTGAACAGTTTGCCATTTTGCAAGCGTCAGCAATACCACCAACCATTTGAGCTATCTTCTCTGGTATTAGCTTGTCTATGCCAAGATAGTCAAGGAAAAATAGTGGCTCTGCCCCCATAACGATCATGTCATTAACACTCATCGCAACAAGGTCTTGCCCGACAGTATCGTATTTGTCCATGTCTCTAGCTAATAAGACTTTTGTGCCAACACCATCGGTACAGGCAACCATTACAGGCTTTTTGTAGTTCTTCTTGAATGAAGAATCGTTATCCATACGGAATAGACCTGCGAAGCCTCCGTGAAGGTCTATTACTCTTGGGCTAAATGTTGATTTGACGCTAGTCTTAATCTTGTCGACCATAACATCATTGGCGTCTATACTAACGCCAGATTCTTCATAGTTTAGGTAATCAGCCATTTTCTATCTCTAAGTCCTGGAAAAGGTTCATTTGATTTCGTTCCATTGAGAACTTACCCATTTCTTGGTGGGTAGGTACTTTATATTCGCCGCTCCAACATGCAGTGCAGTAATGGTCCGCTGGTTTTGAGACGCATTTGCATAACCCATCAAGAGAGATGTAGCCAATACTATCAGCATCTAGGAAAATTCTAAGCTCTTCTAATGTCATTCTATTTGCAACTAATTCTTCACTTGTTGGAAAATCAACACCGTAGAAGCAAGGATATTTTAGTGGTGGGCAGCTAATACGCATATGTATTTCCTTTGCGCCAGCTTCTCTAAGTGAGCGAATTTTACCTTTGGTTGTTGTCCCTCTTACAATTGAATCGTCGACAACTACAACTCGTTTACCCTCAACAGCTTCTTTTATGATTGATAATTTCAGTTTAACAGCCATGTCTCTGAGTTCTTGAGTTGGTGATAAGAATGTACGCCCAACATAGTGACTGCGTACAAAGCACATATCGAAAGGTATTCCACTCTCCTGGGCATATCCGATCGCAGCCGCAGTACCAGAGTCTGGGATTGGCGTGACAACATCAGCCTCAACCGGCCATTCCTTTGCTAATTGATGGCCCATTTTTTTTCTAGCTAGATAGACATTTTCACCAAAGATAAGGCTGTTTTGCTTGGCAAAATAAACATGTTCAAAAATACAGTGGGCAGGAGTAACAGTTCCAGGCTCGACATAGTAGCGACTCTCAAGACCTCTGTCGCTTAGAGTAATAATCTCGCCAGGTTCAACATCGCGGATAAATTCTGCTTCGATAGCGTCGAGAGCACAGGTCTCACTTGCTACGCAATAGGCGCCATTGGCAGTTTTGCCTATGCATAATGGGCGAATTCCATGTGGATCTCGCGCAGCCTCAATTCGGTCTGGGTATAAAAACAAGACAGAAAAGGCGCCATGTAAGTGCCCAAGAACATGGCCAATCGTATCGTGCTTGTTGATGTGTGAATTTTTTGCAAGCAGATGTACGATGATTTCTGTATCGTTGGTAGATTTGAAAATGCTACCGTACGCCTCATATTCATCACGCAGAAGACTTGCATTGGTTAGATTTCCGTTATGGGCTACAGCAACTTGCCCTTGAGAATACTCGGCTAATAACGGTTGAGCGTTATCTCTATTGCTCGAACCAGCAGTAGAATAACGTACGTGACCGATTGCGCATCTATTCACCAGACGTGGAAGAACATTTCTTGTCGGTCTAAAAACACGACTAACAGTACCCATTCCAGTAAAGCAGTTTATAGTCTCACCGCCTGTTGATGCAATTCCTGCAGATTCTTGACCTCTATGTTGAAGACTATGTATTCCGAAATATGTCTTTTCGACTGCGGCTGGATCGTTCCAAATCCCAAAAACACCGCATTCTTCTTTTAATTGTCCCATGATTCCTGTTCTTATTATTAACAATATGCACTGACAATGCAGTAGTTTATACAATTAGAGAATTTAAGTCAACGTGATAGTAGGCCGATAAGTATTTTGTATGTCAAAATAAAATAAACCTCTGCTAAGATTAAGCGGGTATTATTTGTAAGTGGCTTTGTTGGAGATACTTATGACTCAGAGAGTGCCAAAAATAGTTGTCGTAGGAACCTGCTATGTGGATATGGCTGTTAAATGTAGCCAAATACCTGCACCAGGAAATACTCTCATTGGCAATGGGTTCTCATGCAACTGCGCTGGTGGTGGGGTAAATCAGTCGATTACTGCTGTGCAATGTGGCTGCGGTGTTTCTTTGATTGGCAAGATTGGCTCAGACTGCTTCAGTGATATGATTAGTAGTTTTCTAGCAGAGAAAAATGTCGATATTAGCTTTTTAGATGTGGCAGATGCAAAGAATACTGGTACATCCATGACATTTGTTAATTCGGACGGTGAAAATGCTACAGTATTTTCACCGGGGGCGAATTCTGCTATTAGTCCAGAATTTATAGAATCTATACCTGTTGAGCAACTTATTGCCTCCTGCGATGCATGTCTTATTGATGCAGCTTTGCCTAGCAAAGTAATATCTGCAGCAATCAATATGGCGGAAATGCGTGGGACGAAATCATTCTTAACAATTAAATTAGGCTCTGATGAGACGATTAGAGATATAGATGATTTGCCAGAGAATTATAAATATGTTGATATTCTCATAGTAGAAGTAGAAGATTATAGTAGTTTTGATAAGGTAATTGCATCTAATTTGCAGTTGATAAGCCGAGTTGGAGCGAATCTTATTTCGCAAGGATTTGAGACCGTAGTTGTTAATACAGGCAAAAGAGGTGTACATATTTTTAATAGAGATGGTGTTAACCGCGTCAAAAGTTATGAGTTAGATATAGTAGACCGCTCATGCTCTCAAGATTCTTTTGCCGCAGCTTTGGCTGCTAGTATTGCTTCTGGAGATAATATCGAGAGGGCAGTTTCTTTTGCCAACGCAGCTTTTGCAATAACAGCATCACGGTATGGCTGCCAAGAATCCTTGCCAACTAAGGAAGAGATTATAAAATTATTACTTGAACGTAATGATTAGATTGTGATGAATTTGCAAGAATCAAAGATACCCAAAGTTCTGGAAGCGGATTAGGATATATATTGTTCAATCGTATTAAGTTAGGGAATTGCTTTAATAATGGCATTTCATAGAGAAAATCAAGAAGTAGTAGCATCAGAAATTCTTCAAGCTATTGCAGTTGGTGAAGATATAGATTTGTTCCGATGTGAAATTATTGAATCACTTGACTTAGGCTCGCTTGTCAATAAGAAAGCTAATTACGACCTTAGCGGATTAACTATTCATCAAGAAAAACATAAAGAGGTTATAGTTCTTGACCAGAAGATGCGTTTTTATGGTTGTAAATTCCAAGATAATGTATTCTTTGCATCTCCATGGAATGAGCAAGATTTTCTTGACGTTGTCTTTAAACGTGAGGTAATTTTCAATTCTTCAGTTTTTAATGGTCAAACCCGTTTTAGCGGCGCTAGATTTAATGGACAAGCAGGTTTTGATGGCTGTGTATTCAATGGTGTAGCTGCATTTACAGAGGTTGATTTTCGCTCGTCTGCGCTATTTAGAACTGTTGAGTTCAATGGGTATGGTCTTTTTAGTAACTCAGTTTTTCATAAAGAAGCAAGATTTGTTAATACTGCATTCTCTAAGGGGGCAAATTTTAGCAATGTGGAGTTTTGTTCCATCGCAGATTTCACAGGAGTATATTGCAGTAATAGGGCCGTTCCAATCTATAATGGTATTGTTTTCTTGAAGAATAGTTACGGTGTTGATGAGACTTTTTGGCGTTTCTTGAAGCAAGCAACTCGTGATTCTGGTTATTATAGCCAAAGTGGTGATTGCTTCTATAGAGAACGCTGCGCAATGTTTTATCGAAAATTTAGAGGTAGAGATTATGACAATCTTTCGCGCAGAAAAAAGATATTAAGATGGCTCTTTGGCCTGAGAATGTTGCCGGAGCTTGTCTTTGGCAAATTCCTATTTGGCTATGGCGAGAGGCCTATGCGTGTTCTCTTATCTGCTATATTGGTTGTTGTGCTATGTGCAGCTTTATATATGTGGAAGGGTGAACTCACAAGTCGCGATGGGAATGTGATTGCGTCGCGCAGTGTTGTTGATAGCATATATTTTAGTACAACGACATTTACCACACTTGGTTTTGGTGATATTGCGCCGGCGGCTAATAATACATTTACAAAATTTCTAGCGATGACTGAGGCTATGTGCGGCGCATCACTGACTTCGTTGTTTGTGGTTTGTTTAGCTAAGAGATTCTCTAGGAATTAGGAAGCCTCTAATTATCTTCAATATGATCTGAAATCTTCCTGACCTCTTTCATCATCTGATTGAGACGCCACTCAATTGAAGAGAGCATCCAGAATTTGAAATGGTTTACTTTTGTGAGACAGTGAATAAGGTAGATAATCTTTATTGATACCGCAGCTGATGCGAGCTCTAGCATTAATAGCCTTACGCTGGAATTGTGAACCAATATTGAAACTACTAATGTTGCGACAAGTGAAATAATAAAAAGAATATTTATCAGCTTGGAATGAAATGCTGGAACTCCTCCAATTTTACCTAGAGTCATCCTAATATTTTCTTTCTCTTTTTCGTAGTTTTGAAGCTCTACTCTAAGGTCTTCTAATTCCTGCTCTATGGCATCTGGGCTGGCATCAAAAGGTGGTTCTGACTCCTGAGCCTTATTTTTATTCATTTTTTTCATATCCGTACCAACCTAAATTAACGATCTATATAGCAGGGTGATTATAGCCCAACAGTGATATTTCGGCTAGAATTTTCTAGAAAAGACCAACGTTATGCAGCTTAATCTACCTAGCGATTTCTATATTGCATTTAGGGATTGCTTCAATAAATTTTCTTCCGTATGATTTTGTAATAATACGGCTATCTAGAACGACTACGGTTCCTTTGTCGTCTTTTTTTCTCACAAGACGCCCGAATCCCTGTTTAAATTTTATTATTGCATTTGGCAACTGATACTTGAAGAACGGTTTCTCTCCAGCTTTGCGTAGTTTCTCTATACGCCCTTGAATGAGAGGGTGGCTTGGTACTGCAAATGGCAATCTTACAATGATGACATTTGATAGAGCCTCGCCAGGTACATCAACGCCTTGCCAGAAACTGTCAGTGCCAAAGAGGACGCTGTGAGTATCTTCCTTAAATTCTTCTAGCAAACTTGACCTATCGAGTTTGGAACCTTGTTTGAGTAGTTGGATATTGTTTTCTAAAAACCAACTCTCAAGAGCATCTGCAAAATTATGCAACATTGCATAGCTGGTGAACAACACAAAGGCTTTCCCCTGACTCGCTGTGAGATGTTTTTTTATAGTCTCTACCGCCTGTGCTGCAAATTCAGGAGAGTTTGGCTCTGGCAGTGATGCCTCAAGGTGGAGCGTTACTTGTTTCTTATAGTCAAACGGGGACCCTAGCATTAGAGCGTTAAAATTCTCGAGACCGATACGGCTAGAAAAGAAGTCAAAATCTTCCTTTGCCCCAGCCCCGCAGCTTAGAGTTGCGCTAGTTGTTATGACAGATGGAAAAACATCGAATAGGCATTTCTTAACATCCTCCCCAACATCGATTGGAGCGCTGCGCAGAGATGTTCTTGTGACACGGGCTTTTCTTGATTCCACCCAATAAACCTGTTCGATATCATTTGGAGGCTGGTTAATGAACGTATTTAAATCTTGTTCTAGAGCTTTTAGCCTATCCGCAGAACGCATAACTTCTAGCTTTGTGTCATTTTCTTCGTCAAGAGAGTCTGCGTATTTTTTGATAGAGATTCTGAGTTCTCGCAAAGGTTCGCTTAGATTATTATCTACAAAGCCTTTTTCGCATTTTCCATTATTTTCACGACAAGAATTCTCGTACCATGATTGAACCTGTGTAAAGAAAATATCTAAAGATTCTCTGCACTTCTTAACTAGCTCAATTCCATCTTTGCAATCTGTATGGGCAAGAAGACCTTTGTTGCCTTTTCTGTAGAGACTGTTTAGAAGATAGTTTATTGTCAAGTTGGATATGTTTATACCAAAATGATCTTGAGCTACATTTTCGATATTATGTGCTTCATCTAAAACTACGCAGCTGTATTCTGGGAGTATTCCAAGAGATTTTTCTTTCAACGCCAAATCGCTAAACAATAGTGCGTGATTGACTACTATAAGATCGCATGTTTCTAGTCGTCTTCTAGCACGCCAATAGTGGCAATCTCTATACATTGGGCATTTGCGACCTCTACAATTTCCATGCTCACTTTTAACTTGATCCCAAGCCCCAGCGGAGGCGGGGTAGTCCATATCGCTTAAAGAGCCGTCGCTGGTATTCGATGCCCATTGACTAATCTCAAATATTTCGTTAACTACATCGTCAAATAGAGCTTTTCCCATCTTTGTTGCGTACGAGAGCCTGCGCAGGCAAACATAGTTTGAGCGTCCCTTTGCTAGAGCGGCGGTGAAATCATAATCTAGTGCGTTGGCAAGAAAAGGGATATCTTGATTAATTAGCTGCTCTTGTAGATTTATCGTATGTGTACTTATAATAGCCTTTGTATTTGTACGCACAGCTCTATCAATTGCGCAGACAAGATAAGCAAAGCTCTTTCCAGTTCCAGTTCCAGCTTCGACTGCTAGATGTTTTCCTTGCTCAAAAGCGGCTTGTATAGCCTTTGCCATCTCAATTTGTTCTTTACGCAGCTCATAATGTGCGTGAGACTGCGCCAGCAATCCTTCTTTTGAGAAGACCGCTTCAATGTCTAGCTTTGATGAATTAAACGAAATCAACTATTACTCGCTAAATACTAAGTAGCTCTACTACTTAAGGTTTCTCTTTTTATCTATTGCTTCTTTAATTGATCTGATGGCGCTTATGCTACTATCTGAATTTTCTGCTTTTTCAATTTCGTTTTGCGCCCAATCGAGATGGTCTGTTTGTAAGTATATGTATGAGAGAAGTAATGCAAGCTGAGCAGATTCACTCTTTTTCTGCCATTCTTTAATCTCAACAATTCTGCTCTGGAGAATGTCTTTGTCGCCGATCATTCCTGCTAGGTCTATGTCTATCTGAGGGAATTTATTATATATTAATATTGCCCTTTGGAGATATAGAGAGCTATTCATGTATTCCCCAGCACCTAGCAATGCCAGAGCTCTTCCTGCAAATGGTAACGGGTCTTCGTCACGAAATACACTTGCAAGGCTAAAGGCGTTAGATGCTTTATAGTATTCTCCTTGTTTGATGTAATCTTGAGCTTGACGCATATAAGTATTGAACTTGTCGTTTGCGTAACTAGCAAAAGTCTTATACTTTCCTCTAATGCTAGCGGCTTGTGCGCTTTGCGATTGTACTCCATCAATTTTAGCAACTTTAAGGGCAGAGCTGATTATGTCATCGTTCTTAGTGTTTACGCCATTATCAGTATTGTTATCATCTGTTGCATTAGAGTTTGTCTGCTCTGTTTCATTTATTTTTATCTGTTCGAATATATCGTTGTACTCTTTTGCAATTTGTCTTTGTTGACTGTCATTGTTTAGAGAATCAGGGGATTGGGCTTCTTTTGGCTTTAGAGGTTCAAGATCCCTATTTTCATGCTTAGCCCTTTGTGCATCTACAGTGTCTTTTTCAGGTTCAGATATAGATTTTTTATTTTTCTTATCTACGGCAATGTTGTATAAATCTCTTTGGAAAGCTTTTGGGGTTGCGTTGGTGTTCTCCGTTATAGGTTTTGCCAAAACATTTGATATTGCTCCAGAGTGTACTTGGGAGATAGCTCTTGGAGATCTTCTGCTAGAGTAACCAAGAGAGTCCATTGTAGGGCTCTTAACAATACCATTGAGCTTGTAGTCTCTAGTGGTTCTAGAGCCGTAGACTTGTCGATTTTTCATTGAGGTAACCGAGCTCGTTGCAGAGTAGTATGAACTGCTCTTACCAACATTTCCACGTCTATAGGTGTTTGTACCACTAGAATCTCTAACAAAGTTATCCATTGATTTAGTACCTAGAGGGCCATGAAAATCGTTAGAAGATCTATACGGGACAAATCCTTTAAACCCTTTGCCTTCGGTAACATTGCCAGTTATAATATTGTTGCCTTGGCGATAGCCAGCATCTTTGCGGTACATTTTTGCACCTCCTCTACCTGAACTTGGAGGTGTTATTGCGGAATTTGCAGCCATAAGCTCTACTGCGCATAGTAATATGATTGTTGTTATTGCGATATTTTTCATTTTTCTTCTCCTACTTTTTATCACTTGATATATCCTTATATCTTGGTTTCTGAGCCCAATTAAGTTTACCAGCTAATGTATCCCATTGGCTCAGCAATGGATTAGAGACTACCGAGAAACACCCTTGATCTCTTTCTATTTCTACGCATTGATCTAGGGAGAGTTTGTTCCAGACTCTTCCGTCTATTGAAATCTTTGTTCCTTCATTAATACGTATCGGACAGATTTTGACATTACTTGTTGCATTTATAACAATCGGTCTAAACGATAATGAATGTGGGCTAACAGGCGTAATAACCATTGCAGATAGAGAATTGCAAAGTATCGGGCCTCCCGCTGAGAGGTTATATGCAGTCGAGCCGGTAGGTGTTGAGACGATAATCCCATCACTCATACATCCTGCAAGCTGTTGGTCTTGGACAGATATTTGAGTCTCAATAATTCTAAAAGGTTCACCAGCATTTATGACGACATCATTAACCGCAACTGCACTATCGAGTACATCTTTGTCTCTGCGCAAGCTAACCCTCAGTAGCATTCTCTTTTCTATCAAGGATTTGTCGCTTGTTACCCTCTCGAATATCTTTTCAAGCTCACCAATACTAAACTCCGCTAAAAAACCCAGCCGCCCAAGATTAACTCCAATCACTGGAACTGAAGTACTTGCAAGCATTCTAGCTGCCTCTAATATAGTGCCGTCGCCACCAAAGACAACTGCATAGTCTGCCTTTTCCAACATGTCTAGGGTGCAACTTCCGCCAAAGCAGTTGGCTATTATATCTGCTTTATCCTGCGCAAACCCATTGAATCTTTGCAAGGCCTCAGAAGCGTTAATTCTGCTTGGATCCCCAAAAATCACAATCTTCGGTTTTTTATTTATAGTTGCCATGTTTAATGCCGGTCTTACTTTTGAATTTTCTTTACAGTATTTATTATGCTATCACAATCAACGCCCATCTCTTTAAGTTGTATCTCACGCGAGCCTTTTTCGATATATTTGTCACTTCCAGCGAGTATTGTGAGCCTATTTAGTGGGTTTGTGTTTGATATTCTCTTATCTGTATTGCTACTGTTTTGAGTTAATTTCTCGAGTACAGCACTTCCAAAACCACAACTTTTGCTATGCTCTTCGACAGTAATTACATATTTACCTTCTTTAATCATATCTATTATACTTTGATCGATTGGTTTTGCAAACCTTGCATTCACAACATCAACCATAATGTTCTCAGTTTCGAGAACCTCAGCCGCATCCAAAGCGTTTGAGAGCATTGCGCCATAGGCTACAATTACAATATCAGAGTTATTATCAATAACCTTAATTGATTCTCCAGTAACAAACTCTCTATTGCAAAGTGATATATCCTCAGATTCTGTAGGTACGACATCTCTAGGGTATCTAATCGCTACAGGGCAATTTTGAGTTAGTGCATATTCAAGAGATAGTTTTACTTCTGCCCCAGTGGCTGGTGCAAGCACTATCATATTTGGCAACATTCTTGTATAGCCTATATCTAGTAGCCCGTGGTGGGTAGGGCCGTCATCACCGACAACGCCAGCCCGGTCTATGCAAAATATTACTGGAAGATTTTGCAGCGATACTTCATGGGCAATTTGGTCAAAACTCCTCTGAAGGAATGTTGAGTAGACGCAAACCAGCGGGCGCAAACCCATCTTGGCCTGACCAGCTGCGATATCAACCGCGACGCTTTCGGCGATTCCGGTGTCTAGATAACGATTCGGAAATTCGCGGCGAAATTTATTTAGCCCAGTACCGCCTGGCATAGCTGCCGTTATTGCAACGATTCTGTCGTCTTCTTTTGCAATGTCTACAATCGCATCACCAAAAGTAGTAGTGTAGCTTTTCGTTGTACTTTGTTCTGGAGGAGTTGATTTTCCATTAACATCGAACGGCCCAGTTGAATGGTATTTGCAAGGGTCATTATCCGCAGGAGAAAAACCTTTACCTTTTTTGGTGTACACATGCAAAATTGCAGGGCGATCTAAGCCTTTTAGCTCTTTAAATAGATTGATAAGAGACTCAATGTCATGGCCATCTACAGGACCAAAATATGGAATATTAAAACTCTCAAAGAGCTGGCTTGCCGGCAACGACATCATTAAGGTTTTTTTGAAGCGTTCAATTGCGTTGTCGACCTTCTTTCCAATCAGTGGAACATGTTCAAGCACATTATGTGTTGTCTTAACAATCTCTTCGTATGTCTGGCTAAGTCGTACTTTTGAAAATAATTTAGCGATTGCGCCCTGAGTTACATCTATCGCCATAGAGTTGTCGTTTAATACAACCAAGAACTGCCTTTTTAGCCTTTGAAGATTATTGAGTGCTTCGAGTGAAACACCGTTTACAATGCTTGCATCTCCAACCAGAGCAACAATTCGATCGTCTAGTTTTAAGTTTTCTGCCGCAAGCCCAATTCCAAGCGCTGTCGCAATTGATGTTCCAGCATGCCCAACTTCAAACCTATCGTATTTACTCTCTTTTTGATCTGGGAAACCGCTAACTCCACCTCGTTTGCGTAGTTTGCCAAACTCATCTCTTCTACCGGTCAAGATTTTATGACAATAGCATTGATGCCCAACATCCCAAGTTAAGTGGTCTTTTTCAAAATCAAAAACATAGTGCAGGGCTAATGTCAGCTCGACCATTCCAAGATTACTTGCTAAATGCCCACCACATTTAGCAACAGAATCGACTATATGTTCTCTGATTTGTTGAGCTAATTCATTAAGCTCTTCAATGT
>WGDE01000050.1 GCA_015493385.1 Phycisphaerae bacterium | reverse complement strand
GGATTATCTAGAGGCAATTTACTCGCTATCCCAAAGCGAAGAGAAGGTTGCTCGAAGTAGAGATATCTCAGAAAAGCTCGATGTTGCTAAATCTAGCGTTACTGGCGCGCTGCGCCAACTATCCGAGAAAGGTTTTGTTAATTATAAGCCATATGGATACGTAACTCTAACCGAGAAAGGCCGCTTCTCTGCGAAAGAGATAGCAAAAAAGCATCAGGCATTAAAATCATTCTTCTATGAGATTTTGGGTACTGATGAATTATCTGCAGAGGATGCAGCCTGTCGTGCTGAACATAGTCTTAGCGGCGAGATTGTTGAGCGTCTGATTAAATTAGACGAATTTCTCAGAGTAAATAAAATTAGTTCTGTAGACCTAAAGACTTTATTTTGCCAAAGTCTTCAAGAAAACAAGAGTAAGGATTAATGCTGTTATGGAAAAAATGACAACAATTCTTGATGCTAATCCTGGTGAGGAAGTTTTGGTTACCAAAATTGAAGCAGGCAGAGAGTTAAAGCAACGGCTTGCGGCAATGGGGCTTTTGCCAGAGTCTAAAATAACAGTGGTGCGCAGCGTATCTCAAGGTCAGGTTATTGTCAGACTTAAAGATTCTCGCGTAGTTCTTGGAAGAGGTATGGCGAATAAGATATTTGTAACTAGATCCAAGTGAGCCCAAAAATGAAAAAGATATCAGTTGCTCTTGTAGGCAATCCAAACAGCGGTAAAACAACAATCTTCAACGCACTAACTGGTAGCCGCCAAAAGGTTGGTAATTATCCTGGTGTTACAGTCGAAAAGAAAGATGGGTTTTTTGTTAAAAATGACACCCGTATTGAGATTGTTGATCTTCCCGGAACTTACAGCCTCTCAGCCTATTCAGTTGAAGAGTTAGTAACTCGAGACTACATACTTGATAATGAGCTGGATATTGTCGTTGATGTTGTTGACGCTTCAAATCTTGAGCGTAATCTATTTCTTGCAGTGCAGTTAATAGAAATGCGCGTCCCTCTCGTACTTGTCTTTAATATGGCAGATATCGCGAGAAATAGAGGTTACAGATTTGATATAGAGGCATTATCGTCTTTTCTTGGAGCACGCATCGTAGAAACAGTAGGCAGCAAAGAAAAGGGAATTGATGAGCTTGTTAGTACTATTTTAGACTTTGAGAATTGTTCAAACAACTTAGCGAGAATCAACTATGGCGCTGAGATTGAAAAAGAGCTTTCTAAAATTGACTCTCTTATAGACCAAGAACATGAGCTTCTTGCGCATTACCATCGTAGGTGGCTTTGTCTCAAGATTCTAGAGAATGACAAACAGATTATCTCGAAAATCAAATCGAAGCATCTGCTAGAAGCTCTTGAGATATCACAGCAGAGGCTCAAGAGTCTCTACAATGATGATGCCGAGATCTTGATTGCCGATAGGCGATACGGTTTTATCTCTGGAGCTTGCGAGGAGACTGTAAAAAGCAGTGTCGAATCTAGGCATGAAATGAGCGATAGGATTGATAAAGTTGTAACTATGCCCGTGGTTGGTCTACTTATTTTTGCAGTGATAATGTTTGTAGTTTTCTGGCTTACATTTACTCTTGGCAGCTATCCGATGGGTTGGATTGAAAACGGAATTGGCTATATATCCCATTTTATTGAGAGCAACTGGCCAGCGAGTCTTTCTCTTGAGCTTAAGTCATTAGTTATTGATGGCATACTTGGCGGAGTTGGCGGGGTGATTGTGTTTTTGCCAAACATTCTTTTGTTATTCCTCGGTATTGCCTACCTTGAGGATACGGGCTATATGGCTCGCGCAGCGTTTATAATGGATAGGATTATGCATAAAATAGGCCTGCACGGTAAGAGCTTTATTCCTATGCTAATTGGATTTGGTTGCAGCGTACCAGCGATTATGTCAACTAGGATTCTTGAGAACAGACGTAACCGCTTAACAACAATAATGGTAATACCGCTTATGAGCTGCGGCGCAAAACTTACAGTCTATACGCTCTTTATTCCAGCATTCTTTGCTGTCCAATATCGTGCATTTATAATGTTTGCGTTGTACGTTATTGGTATTGTCCTTGCTATAATCTGCGCGAAGCTTCTGCGTTCTACAGTCTTTAAGGGTGAGACGACTCCATTTGTTATGGAATTACCGCCGTACAGAATGCCGACAGCGAAGGGGCTGCTTATTCATATGTGGGATAACGGCCGGCAATATTTACAAAAGGCAGGTACTGTAATACTTTTAATCTCCATTGTCCTCTGGGCGGCAACTCGATACCCACGACCTAGCGGCGAAGAGATGAGCAATTTTAAACCGAACTCAGTAGCTGCGCAGGCATTTAAACTAGAGCATTCAATCTCAGGCAGAGTTGGCAGGGCGATAGAGCCGGTTATAAAACCGCTCGGATTTGACTGGAAGATTGGAACCGCTTTGATCGGTGCGGTAGCAGCAAAGGAAGTCTTTGTTTCTCAGCTTGGAATAGTATTTTCGCTCGGAGAAGTTAAGGGCGATAACGAATCTCTGCGCCAAACGTTGCGAGACAATTACGACAAGTTAACAGCGTTTTGCATAATGCTCTTTACTCTTATATCTGCGCCTTGTTTTGCCACGGTAGCAATAACTTGGAAAGAGACTCAGTCTGTAAAATGGGCATTGTTTCAGTTTGGTGGTTTAACTATTCTTGCATACGTCCTAGCGTTAATCACATATCAGGCCGGTTCTTTGTTTATTGGATAGGTGAAGCTATGTTGAAATTAAGCGAAATAATAACCGTCGCGATTGTAGTCGTAGCGATAATCCTCTTAATCGTTCGAGCAATCAAACGATTGAAGAATCCGTTTTCATGTTGTCAATTAGATAAGACGAAAAACGAGCATGATAAAGACTCTAGCAACGCTTCACCATGCGCAGGTTGCGCATCTTATAGTAAGTGCAAGAGCTCTAATCGGCAATAGCGAGCCAGTTTTGAGCTAGGATTACTAGGTCTAATTTGTCGACAGCCCCATCTTGATTGATATCTGCGCCACTGGCCCAATCGTTTTGGTCATTGGTGTTTTCATTCCAATGCACGCTTAGAATCGCAACGTCTATCATATCAACCTTGCCATTTTTAGAGATATCACCATCTATTTGAGGAGTGTTATTTGCTATCGTCTCGTTTATCCAATCGGCGTAGCTGCTTATTCTCACACCATCAAAATAATCTGGATTGTCCAAGAGTGTGGTCTTACTTTTAAACCAACATTCATAGTAGCTATCATGAATTGTTATTGCTCTATTTAATGCCACAACTTTCCATTCTGAGCCTACTTGGATAAACCATCCACCGCCAGAATCGTACATTGTTGGCATCCCCTCGTAATCGACAGCGATATTTGTTTGTGGCCCATCAAAAAAGGAAAATATGACATCAGACTGCCTATTGTAGTTGTCAGTCTGTGAGCCACTACCTTCAACTAAATTGCGGCACCATCTCATAATCGTATTGCCATTTTGAGTGTCTAGCCCGTAACCGTAAAGGATATTGTTGCCATAGAGTTTGCTCACAATTCCAACTCCATAACCTCCAATTACGACTTCTTTGTTGTCCTCATCAGTGAGTGTATATGGAGGGCAATAGCTAAGATTGGCGTAGGTGCCATCATTTTTTTTGAGTTTGATTAATCTGATATCTGCATTCCTTTGATCGCCACCGCCCTCCCATAGCGAGTTGTAGTTGCAGTTATACATAGCCCCATCTATTTCTACTGTTGAGGGAGAGCTGCCTTGATGTCTTGTCGTTACAATCCAGCTTGGAGCAACAACCACAAAAGAAGCGTTCGTACTCCATCGCCCAACTACGCTTGCAGGCGGCGTGTTGGTAGGCGAAGAGCTAGAGTGCCTAGCAATAGCGAATGCGTTCGTACTAAAGACCAAGCTAGATAATATAGCCAATATTATAGATACTGATTTAACACCCACCATTTTTTCCTAGATTTGAGCCCAACGAAAGAGTTTAAGCTTACGCGGCAGTATTTATACCTTCGCAGTCAGCGCACTCTTTTGGACTGTAATTTCAAAGGTTAGATCAATCCCAATTTTTTAGCAGAGTGAAAGAGTTGAACCTTAAGGGTATATCCCTTAAAAATCAAAACCTTGAGTAGTATAACTCAATTTGACGTAAAAATACAGTATTTTATCGGAACTTAAGTAAAAACCAAAGGGTGATTGTGCTGGTCTCTCAATTCTCCAACAAGAGATTGAACAAGCAAAAATGATGCATTTAAATCTAAAATATGCCCCAAATAAATATGTCATTAAACTTTTCAATTACTCAGGCAATTGTTTCCATTGGGTTTTATCCCATATCTTGTCAAAATGTTTATTGTTAGCTAATGTCTTGATAATATCACTAAAGAAAGCCTGCAAATTTTGAATGACTGCTTCTAATTTCTCTTCCACGATTACTAATTCTGTTTTCCTGACAAAAGAATTCCATCGGGTTAGAACCATTTCATCATTATAAAATTCTTCTCTCAATCCAAGTGGCAGTCTTTCCGGTAGCGGAGTTTTTCGTCTTTCAAAGGTAGTCTCAATTGCAAGTGATAAAAGATTTCCATCAAACTCATATTGCCCAGCAAGTATCCATAAATCATAGTAGTCTTCCATGCGGCTATTGGTTAGGTCTAATACATTTATTGCATGAAACTTCTCAGTAATAACCGTTTCCTTATTGTAAATTAAAATCTCTGGTGCAGGCATTTTTAACATAGTTGGAAACTGAATCTTTTCTGGTAGAGGTGTTATGGCATCGCCGAAGCCAACATCTATTTGCAAACGAATACGAGCGGTTCCAAGCAAGGCATTTAGGGTGATTCTTTGCCCGCGGTATTCTTGTCCATCACGGATTTGTTGCACGTTAAGGCTGTCACTCAAAAATACAAGGCCATCTTCTGAATTGCCATCTATTTGGATGACTTCATTAAATACAGCCTTGAGATGCTCTGATGACTTGCGAAAACAATGACTTAATGTGGTTGTAGAAAACAAACGTAAGCTGTTGAATAGAAAGGTATTACAATGACAAACGCAAATAGAAAACCAGACAAAAAACGCGATGCAAAGCTCCTCGGAATCGCCAAAGATGTCCTATCCCTGGGAACTCTGGAAATCCGCAAATGGGATACTCTCGACTTCCATGAACACGCCGTCTGGAGCATAAAAAGAGCCTGTGAAAAAGCCTACCAAGTCGGAAAAGAATCGTGCGGATAAGCCTTTCAGGGCTGAAGCAATTCAGCGACCAATTCAGTCGAACGCTTATAGCCATTGGCTTTCAACGGTATTTGCGAAAGGCTCTCAAATATTGCCGGGCTATCCACACCTATATCATGGTAATCACAGGAGAATTTTGCCTGTGCGATAATATCGTTCATGGAGCCAACAACGCTTCGGCTTGCAGTTTTTGCAAAGACGACTTCATCCATCTCCAGAAGTTTCGGTATGAATTTTTTGTCTGGCAAATTGAGCAGAAGAAATGCTTTGAACAAACGCTGCTTGAAAACCTCCAATATATCCCCGCTCGTTTTTAACCCCTTTACAGAAATCACAATTGGCAGCAATGTGCATTCATTGACGAAGATCAGATATTTTCGTCTGGATGCGGTAAATTCATTGCAGTACCAATTCCCCAAACGGGTGGTTGGTTCGGGCAAAGTTACAAATGGTTTTACCTTCAGGCGATCTTGTGATTTTTTGTGCAGTGCAGAACGAACATAGAGCCTCTTTATAACTGTTCTTTCTTGTTCTGCAATTGCAGAACAGTCGGCCATAGTTGCTGTTGTATGCTCTCGACGATCTGGCTAAATGAAAGCGCACAATCCGTCAGTAAGCTTCGTTTGAGAAAAGCTTTCCACTGGGTTTCCTTATTGCCGTCATTGAGGAAATCGTCCGTGAACACCAAGGGTAACTCTGTTGGCAGCGGGGTCTTCCGCCGCTGGAAAGTGGATTGAATTGCTTTGGCAAGCTGGGTTTCGTCAATACCCATGTGCTGGAGGATGATATACACATCATAAAAATCTTTCAGGCGGCTGTTCATCATACCCAGAACAATCATGGCGTTAAACTTTTCGGCAACCACCGTGGCGGGATGATATGCGCGAATGCGAGGAGCAGGGAAATCAAGGATGGTTGGATAATCAATAGTCGCCGGATCAGGCATTATAGCGTCCCCAAAGCCGACATCAATCTGGAGTGCAATCCGCGCGTTGCCAAGATACCCAATCAGCCGAATCCGTACACCATGATATTCCTGATCGTCCCGAATGTCATCGGTAACGATTGACTTGGGGTCAAATCGAAGTCCATCGTCGACCACTTCGGCCATGCAGGCATCGGCGAATACTGTCTTCAATCGTTCGTGATCCAGTTCGCCAAATCCAAGCAGGTCGACATCTCTGGTTGGTCTGCCCGGAACATTTTGCCAAAGCGCAAAAAGCATAGCGCCCTTGAGGACGAACATCCCGTCATTCTCTGAGGCGACTATTCGATATAATAGCCGTTCCAGTCCATAACGTATCAATAGGTGATTGAACTGTTCGCCAGTCTTGTCACGAATATTCAGTAGCTTTTGGTGAACAGATTGCGTGATCCCGTTCATCGCACAATCTCCAGATAGGGTCGCATCACATTGAGCATGCGACAGATTTTTGCGTAGCGGTAGATTTCATCGACAGTCGCTTTGTCTTGAGCCAGAGATTCTTTCAGCGCTTCACGGGCGACATCAATGCCGACCTTATTGCGGAATTTGAAACAGTCCACAACTGTCTTGGCTGGAGAATAAACTCGTACCGTTACACCTTGAATTTGATGCTCCTCAATGCCGCAGTCAAAGTAATTTATTTTAAGGCGAACAATACGAAGGGTAAAATCTTTAATTTTGGGAATTGCCTGATTCCGTTTAATCGCAATCCAAGTTTCCATGGGCAGTTGGGTTGTGATTTCATGGAATTGCAGAGCTGATAGAAGGCAGATAACACCATGAGGTACAGCGGCACTTGTAGCCTGCAGTGTTTCATTTTCAGATATTTGATCAGCAGCTACATAAACACCGTGTGCAATCCGGCGAAACACTCCACGGCTGGCAAGGTACAGCAGATAGCTTCTACTAACGCCTACCTCAGAAAGGTCGGAAGCACAAAGCTGACCTTTTCGATGTGCCAGAGCTATCAGTTTGTTTTTTTTCTCATTCATTCTTGCCGCCTCATTGTTAATATGCACTCCATATAATAACAGATGGAGCGGGTTTGTACAATGCATTTTAACTTTTATCGTCTAAAACGACGGCAAACCGCAGATTTAGCAGAGATTTTCGGAGCAAATGACGAAAATTAACAGAAATAGTCATATTTTGACCATTTCTGAGAAATATCATCGTGAGTGTGCCAAGCAGAGCTAATGTAAGCAAGCTGGACAATCCAGCACGGTCAAAGACTAGCCATCAGACCGGACCGGAACCGAGCGTATGGGGAGGTAACGAACCATGCGAAGCTTAGGGAAAGGATTTCCGCTTCACGCAAAACACTCTCTTTTCGCCAAAATAGAGCCAATTCAGAGAGCCCGTTAACTCCGGCTTCCAGCTTTCCTTCATCCGCCCTCAAACTTTCATGCTTGTTAAGAACAACCGTCGTTGGCCAAAGAGTTATCGCTCATCCCGCCCCCAGAACGATGACAGAGAACAGTTCTGATAGTTTGATTCTGACTTACGAAAACACTCTACTACCCAGCGGACAGGTGGAAAAATTGCCGTAAGTGTTTGATGACAGGGGATATGAAAACGCCCGGCTGCTTTCACAGTCGGGCGTTTCCGTTATTTTGAACAGGGCGTTTTTACGCACCTGATTTATTTTAACTCCTCGAGTAGGACTCGAACCTACAACCTAGCGGTTAACAGCCGCTCGCTCTACCGATTGAGCTATCGAGGAATTTTCAATCGAGTGTTGCATTATCTATAAAATACTTTTCTTGTCAAGCGGAGTTTTAAAGTTTTTTCAAAAAATGCAGTGCTGGACATCTGATATGTTTTACTATAAAATACCGCATAATTTAATCTTAATTTTATCAATTTGGGACTCTGATAAATGCCTAACGGAACTATCGATTTATCTGGATACACAATCAAACGTAAACTTGGCACAGGTGCGCGTACTACTATTTATTTAGCGCATGATGATGTCAATAATAGAACGGTTGCCCTTAAGAGGGCGATTTTTGAATCACCAGAAGACCAGAGAATCTTCGAACAGATTGAGACAGAGTTTAAAGTGTCTAAAGATATTGATCATCCCTATATTAGAAAATGCTTTAAGATTATCAAAAAACGCAAAATGCTCAAGGTTTCAGAGTTATATATGGAAATGGAGTATTTTGACGGTAAGTCCCTTGAAGAGAGCACATCGTTGAGTCTTATTGATGTGCTTTTGGTCTTTAGGATGGTTGCTGGCGGTCTAAACGCAATGCATTCTAGCGGTTATATTCACTGTGATATAAAACCTAACAACATTCTAATCTTGCCGACAGGGCACATCAAGATTATAGACCTTGGTCAAAGCTGTAAAATGGGAACTATAAAACAACGTGTTCAAGGGACGCCTGATTATATTGCACCCGAACAGGTACGCAAAGAACCGCTTAGCCATAGGACGGATATCTTCAATCTTGGTGCTACTATGTACTGGGCGCTAACGGGTAAAAATGTTCCAACTCTTATTCCTCAAAAAACAGATTTTGGGATGATGAGTAAGCCTAAAGAAGCGAAATCGCCACATGAATTCACAAAGAGAATACCGATAGGATTGTCAAATTTAGTGATGGAGTGTGTTGCTGATATTCCTTCCAAGCGTCCTTCAAGTATGAATGATATTATCTCGCGTTTGGATATTCTTATTCAAAGTATAATGGGAAGTAAATTAGGACAAAATAGAGAGTCTGATGATTGATATTCTAAAGAAAGCGACCTACCTCAATCGCAATGAGCCATGTCGCAGAGGAAGTACATTGATGCTTCCAGAACATGGAAAATTGATTGTATCAGGCGATATTCATGGAAATAGGGCTAACTATGACTGCATAGTTAAATGCGCAGACCTTGCAAATAATCCAGACACCCACATCATCTTTCAAGAGATTATTCATGGTGGTCCTGAGGATGAGTTTGGTGGTTGCTTATCATTTGAACTGGTGGCTCAGTCTGCAGAGCTTAAGATCCAATTTCCTGATCAAGTTCACTTTATTCTTGGTAATCACGATACCTCTGTCATCTTAGGGACTGATGTCCTTAAAAATGGTAAGGAAATGAATCGTGCTTTATTTGCGGCTATTGATAGGAAGTTTAAAGATAACAGCAATGCCGCAACTCTTGCATTAAAGCAGTTTCTGTTTTCACAGGCTTTAGCCGCACGAACTCATACCGGTATTTTGATTGCGCACTCTTTACCTGCGGATATGTATATTGACAATTTTGATGCAGCAGTTTTGGATAGAGATCTGCAGATTAATGATATAATAAGACCAAACTCGGCATATTTGATGACCTGGGGGCGCAGGCATAGTCAGGAAGTTTTAACTCAACTTGGCGAAATGCTTAGCGCTGAGTTATTTATACTTGGGCATCAACGCCAAGAACAAGGCTTCTCTAAAGCAGGTGATAATTTACTTATATTGGCAAGCGATCATAGTAATGGTGTATTTCTGAAAATTGACCTTGCGACTAAGTATACGGTTGATGAGTTAATTGAGTGTATTGATAGACTTGCCTGCATGTATTGATTAAAGGTCATTTATGTTATTGTACGATGATATTGCAATTCTTTTGGTAGTCTCTCAACTTTTGTTCACGTTCTTTTTATACGTAAGTCAGAAACGTCTGATTTATGATGCATATCGCGTTAGAACAGAGTATTACCCTGAAACCTTACTTACAATCCCCTGTAAAGGGATTGATACTAGGTTTTCAACTAATATTGAATCTTTCTACAAACTTAATTACGATAGGTTTTCAATTAATTTTGTAGTTGAGAGTGAGTCAGACCCTGCCTTTGCTGAGCTTGTGAGGCTTAGAGAAAAATTTAGAGATGCATCCAAAGCTAAATCTGTAGAAATATTGGTCGCTGGCGTTACAACTAGTTCTAGCCAAAAAAATCATAACCTTCTTTATTCTGTTAGTAACAGCAATGACGATATCGAAGTTTTTGCATTTGCAGACTCTGATGCATGTGTTAAAGGTGTTTGGCTAGAGAAACTAGTGGCTATTCTACGTAGAGAAAAATATGGAGCATCAAGTGGGTATAGATGGTTTGTTCCTACTAAGAACAATTTTTCATCTCTAGCCCTATCATCACTGAATGCAAAGGTCGCGCAGTTACTTGGCCGAACCAAACTGAATCAAGCTTGGGGCGGTTCTATGGCTATACGTAGGAATGATTTTTACAACTTTGGCATTAAAGATTTGTGGCAAAACTCTATCAGTGATGATCTCTCAGTGAGCTACGCAGTTAATAAGAATAAGCGCCGAGTTGGCTTCTCTCCAGCTTGTTTAGTTGCATCATATGAAGAGATAAATCTGCCAGGGTTGATTGAGTTTGCTAGGCGTCAATTTATTATTACAAGAATAGCCTTGCCAAAAGTTTGGCTCATTGGATTATTCAGCGCATTATACACTTTTGCAGGTTCATGGGTTGCGTTGTTTATAGCAATATTCGAATACAATATTGCGGGTGAGTGGAAGAATCCAGCCATTGTATCAACGGTGTTTTTCTTTGGAACTATATTTAGAGCAATAGTGCGTCAATCTGTAATTAGAAAGCTTTTACCTGAAAATAAAGACCAACTTAAACTTGCTGGAATATTTGATGTCCTAACTAATCCGTTCTCTTCAATTATTATGATGCTATTGATATTCTCTACGATGTTTGGAAGAATGATTGTTTGGAGAGGTGTAAAGTATAGGCTTACTAACGCAAATAACGTTGAGGTATTAAAGAGGTGATTTTCCTTTAATACCTCAACGTTACTCACAAGGCTTGATATTTACTACTTATAGCCGTCTACGCCTTTTACAGTGTATTTTTCGATAGCTTTCGATAAATCAACATCATTGATATTGGCTAGCGTACACAACCAAGCAAAGACATCAGCAAATTCTTCTTCTAAATTCTCAAGGTCATTCCCATGCAGGGCGGTTGCTAATTCGCCAACCTCTTCAATGAACCACATGAAAGTTCCACCGTTACCCCTCTCTCTATCTCTAGAGCCGTAACGGTTTTCAATCCATTCTTGAAATTCGCTAATTTTCATACATATATTTTCTGTTGAAGAAGTCTCAACTTAAACGCTGTGAAGTTATACCGAAATACAATAATACAATTCTAGGAAATCATATCAGAGAGTTTTGTCTTCTCGAAGACTTTTTTCTCATTAATAGTCGCTTCCCTGCAAACAGATTCCATTTTCAAACTAAAGTCAGCATTGTTAGTCAGTTCTGCCAGACTAAGGTGGGTCTCTAATGGCCCATCAATTGATTCCACAAGATCGAGCATTGTTATTTCGCTTGCAGGTCGAGACAGAGTAAAGCCACCTCTAGGACCACGCTTGCTTCTCAGTATATTTGCGCGTACCAACTGCTGCAATATCTTAAGTAAGTACTCTAGAGGTATGTTGTATTCGTCTGTGATTCTTGATGCTAGAATAGTTCCTTCTTCGTGGTTCTGAGCAATAAAACCAACAGCAACTAAAGCATAGCCTGTCGATCTGCTAATTTTCATATGTGTCTCCCATTCTGACTAATTACGTATCTTGTTTTAGTAAAACAAATCCACTCTCTCACTTCTTTAATCAAGCTGGATCTATGACTCAACTTTGATTTATACTGTTATTATATTTAATTGTTCACTTCTTGCAATGTAAAATATGTATTGTTAACTATTTAGATTGGTTTTTACTGTAATAATGTGATAAAATTACCAAATTAGCCTATCAAATTTAATACGGGGTCAAGATTATGGAAATAAAAAAGACTATAGTGGTACTACTTGCCATTTTCTCGTTGTTGTCTGGCTGTTCTGAAAAAGATCAGTCGAAATCTACCTCAAAAGAGCGAGACACTAGTGCTTTAAGTGCAATGATACCGCATTTTAAACCGCAGGATTACACAAAGCTAGAAGCTGGCGCAGAGCTGATTGACGATGAGTCTGCGCCTTATGCTGTGGCTATTAAGATACCACTCAATGCCCATTCTTGGGCTGCGCAGTGGTCTCTTGACTCTGCGAATTTTTGTGATGTTGACTATCTTATCCGAATAAGAGTGAAGGCAAATAAAATAAGTGACGAAGGGTCGGCATTTAGTTGCGGTATTTTCTCAGTTAACAGTAAGACTGCTCTACTAAAGCAGATTATTGATTCTAGTGAAATATCTGGAGCTGATTATAAATGGATAAATTGCGGTAATGTAAATGGGGCAACTATTGATTCGGCATATTTCTACATTGCCCAGCTTAGCCCGAGTGCAATAGAAGATCTATATGTGTCTGATATTGAGTTTGTCCCTGAATCGTCACCGTCTTATAGAGCTAAAGTACGCAAAGCGCCTATGATTCTCTCTAAGGTGCCTCCAAAGGTCGATATTGGCGATGTTGTTGAGCTTAGAGTGCCTGATGTAAAACAACTTTTATATCCTGCGCAGAAGATCTTGGACGATAACTCTCAAGTTCTATCTGTCTCACCAGATACGAATTACTGGAGTACAAAATGGCATATTTTCAATCATTTAGCGCCAGGCAAATATTCCGTCCGTGCTTTAATCAAGCTAAAAGGCCCAAGAAAAGGACGGGGTATTAGATTTGGAATCTATAGTCCAAAGTTAAAGAAAGCTTTGTTTGACAGAGAAATTCCAGTAACTCAGATTCCAGTATCACAGAAGTATCAGTGGTTGAATTTAGGTTTGGCGAGTATTGTCAACGATAATAGCTCATATATGTTTGTATGTAGTCTTGGTGATAATTCTTTTGATTTGTTCTTGATAAAAACAATTGAATTTACACGAATCCAATAGTGGAGATTTACGCAAGAGTTAATCTTGCTGTGAGTATTTTAACAAGAGCAAAATTAAAAGTAGGGCCTATATCACCATTTGGACTATATAGACCCTACTTTGTTGTATGTATATACTTATTCGATTTCAGAGAGTTTTACGATGCGGTGCTCTTTTTCTGAAAGTTCTGCTGCAAAACACAGTTTCATTGATTCGTAAGAATCAAGAATTGGAGTCTCAGGAGGCAAACCTTTAGCGACCAACTCTGAAATGCGGATGTTCTGACCATGCACGTTATGGAACCATTCAAGATCGTCTTCTTTCTCGAAATGAATAGTTTCAGCAATCTCGCTAATCAGTTGCTCAGGACCATCAGTGAATTTCCATCTACGGATACGTCTTCTAAAGACATCTGTTTCTATCGCTCCTTTTGTTCCAAATATAT
>WGDE01000049.1 GCA_015493385.1 Phycisphaerae bacterium | reverse complement strand
TATAAAGTTTTATCTAGGAACAACTTACAGCAAACTTACGCTTTACCGCAACACTTCTTGTATTTTTTTCCACTTCCGCAAGGACATGGATCATTTCTTCCAACTTTAGGTGTAGTAAGCTCAATTTGCCTGACTTTTCTATCGCCCTGCGGTGCCATTGCAGCGGCGCGTTGACGCTGCGTATTTTCAAATACTGAAGTCTCATCATGACTGGCATTTGTAACATTCCAGACGCTACGAGATTTGGCGCCAGCTTCAAGGTGAACTTTAAATATAGTATCACTAACACGTTGCTCAACGCTAAGAAGCATCTCGTCAAACATCCGATATCCCTCTTGTTTGTACTCAAGCTTAGGGTCTTTTTCTGCAAATGAACGAAGAAAGATGCTATCACGCATATGATCCATAGCATAGAGATGGTCTTTCCAGCTCGAATCATAAATCTGAAGAAGTACATACTTCTCAAGATCACTCAGCTCGCTTCTCATAAACTCACGTGCATATTCAAGAGCAAGCTCTTTTATGTCAGTCTCATCCGAGATAGATTCGATATCAATATCACAGGCGAATCTCTCGTTGATCCATTTGACAAATTCTACCTTGTCGCAGGAATCATATCTGTCTTGAATTTTGGCTTCTAGATTCTCTCCAGACCATTGCTTGCTCAGAGAGATTAGCTTCTCATGAATATCCTTCGGTTGCATATTTTGCAATGACTGGGAGTCTAAGTTTGCTTCGTACTTTTTGTTCGCCCAGTTTGCAAGCGTCTCAAATGCATAGACGTTTGCCCCTTGCGGTGAGAATACCATATTCATTGCAAAATTGACTGGATACTCAATTTCTCTTTGCGAGAATTTTTCCTCAATAAGCTCTGAAACTTTGCCTTTAACTTCGCTAATCTCAAGCCCTTGGATATCGTCAACTGAAATATCAATTGTAAATTTGATTTTCATAGCGTCAACGAAGGTCTTCGCCGCAAAGTTTTCACTTAGAAATTCATCGATTAAAGAGGCATCTCTTTTATCAATCTGCTCACATGCCGCCTCAACAACGGTTGCCTCTATCTCTTGGGCATCCATATTACGAAGCTTTGAGACGCTAATAGATGCTTTATAGGCGCTCATCACCCATTTAGAGAGTGAATCAAGCTTCCAACTGCTACGGTCTTCATAATCTTCAAGGTATTCTCCAAGTGAGAGAGAAATCTCATTAGCAATCTCTTTGCGTGATTTCTCTTTTGCAAAATACTCTATCTCTTCTGCACTTAACCCGCTGATACCTCTAATACTTGTGTCAACACCAAAATTAGTCTTTAGCCATTCACATATACAGCGATAAGGATAATTCTCGTCAAGGATCGTCTCGCATGCATCATCGACCACATTATGAATCATCTCTTCTATAATGCCACGCAGTCCAGCACCCTCTAGAATTTCTCTCCTACGGCCATAGAATGTTTTACGCTGATAGTCCATAACCTCATCATAGTCTAGTAGTGATTTTCTAGACTCAAAGTTACGCTGTTCGACTTTTCTCTGCGCCTTTTCTATCCCTCTAGAAATCCATTTGTGATATATCGGTTCACCCTCTTCCCAGCCTGTACGGGTAAGAGCTTTTATTGTCCATTCTGGTGAGAATATACGCAGAAGGTCGTCATCGAAAGATAAGAAGAATTGGCTAGAGCCATTATCACCCTGCCTACCTGCACGGCCACGCAATTGATTATCAATACGTCTTGATTCGTGTCTTTCTGTACCTAAAATATGCAAACCGCCAAGTTCCGCAACGCCTTCGCCAAGTTTAATATCAGTTCCACGACCAGCCATATTTGTAGCAATAGTAACATTACCGCACATTTTAGAATCTCTAGAGAGATGCTGCTGACCTGCCTTTTCGACAATACTTGCCTCACGGGCGTGCTGCTTTGCGTTTAAGACTTCATGCTCAATTCCATACTTACGCGTTAGAACATTGGAAATCGCTTCAGAACTCTCAATACTCACCGTACCAACAAGAACAGGCCTGCCCTCTTGGCTCACATCTTTAATCTCTTCAACGATAGCATTAAATTTCTCACGTATAGTTTTATAAATCACATCCTCACGATCATCACGGACACATGGACGATTTGTTGGTATTGCGACCACGTCTAGTTTATAGATATCCATAAACTCCTGAGCTTCTGTTATCGCAGTACCAGTCATACCAGATAGCTGGCCATAGAGCCTAAAGAAGTTTTGGAATGTTATTGTTGCTAGGGTTTGCGTCTCTTCCTTCACTTCAACATTCTCTTTAGCCTCAATAGCCTGATGCAATCCATCTGACCATTGTCTACCTTCCATCAAACGACCGGTAAACTCATCGACAATCACAATCTTACCTTCAAGAACAACATAGTCCTTCTCGCGCTCAAAACATACATGCGCACGCAAGGACTGCTCAAGCAGGTGAGGCCAATCCATATTAGAACCGGTAAAGAATGAGCCAACTCCAGCAAGGTCTTGCGCAGAGCTAATTCCCTCATCGGTTAAGTGCACCGATTTCTTATCGTACTCCACCTCGTAATATTGTGTGCAACCCTCGAGCTCATTCTCTGCTTTTATCTTATCAGATTCCGCTCTATCTATAACACTCTGGGCATTTTGGATTCTTGCCTCATCTTTATCTTTTTTAGCCTCGGCTAGCTCACCCTGAGCGTTTGCGATTTCACGCTGCGCATCGTCTATGCGTTTTTTTACACTGTCATAGTTTGACTGCAAATTGAGAAGTTCATTAACAACTACCTTCGCCCTTTTGTAACGCGATACATCATCAAAAGCCGGACCAGAGATAATTAGAGGTGTCCTAGCCTCATCAATAAGGATTGAGTCAACTTCGTCGATTATAGCAAAATCAAGCGGCCCCTGTGCACATTGCTCAATGCTCATTTTCATATTATCACGCAGATAATCAAAGCCAAACTCGTTATTCGTTCCATAGGTGATATCGCAGGAGTATTGCTCTTTGCGTTCACTAGAGTTTGGGTTCATACTCGACTGGATAGCTCCAACGCTCATCCCAAGCGCATTATACACAGGGCTCATCCACTCGGCATCACGTTTGGCAAGATAATCGTTAACTGTAATAACGTGAACTTTTTTGCCAGTTATATGCACAAGATAAGCGGCAAGAGTCGCCATAAGCGTCTTACCCTCACCAGTCGCCATCTCTGCAATCTTGCCATCAAATATAACATTAGCACCAACAAGCTGCACATCGTAATGACGCATTGACATAGTACGCTTTGCTGCTTCTCTAACAACCTCAAAGACTTCTGGAAGAATTTTAATTGGGGAACCACCATCAGAAATAAACTGCTTAAATCTGGCGGTATTACCTTTTAGCTGCTCGTCTGTTTGAGCTTCAAATTTGCTCTCAAACTCACCAGCTAGTAAAGCCGTTTGCATATACGACTTGACGAGTCTCTCATTTCGTGAACCAAAGAGATTAACAAGTAGTTTACTTATTTTAGAAATCATAGATTAACCTTTTGAAACAAAAACATCTTTTTTAATCAACGTATAAGCCTCTACAAACACAAATAGAGCCTTCGTAGTGCGTGCTAACTAATTAAATCGGCAAATAGAGCGTATATTAAACAAAAAAACCCTCATTAAAATCAGAGGGTTTAGTATTGTTCTGCGTTGTTTAATGTTGTTTAGTCTTTTACGCGGGTAACATACTCACCGGTTCTCGTATCGACTCTAATCTTCTCACCCACCTTAATGAACGGTGGCACAGTAATATTCGCTCCCGTTTCGATAGTGGCAGGCTTATACTGATTTGTAGCGGTTGCCCCCTTAATCTCAGGCGGAGTATCCGTAACCACAACATCAACAGTATTTGGAAGAATTACTTGAACTGGCTTCTCTTGATACATACTAACCTGAAGCTGATCGTTTGGTTTTAGGTAGATAGCACCCTCTCCAAACTGCTCATCATCAAGAGTTATCTGGTCATAAGTCTCAAGATCCATCAAAACATGCTCACTACCAGCCGAATATAAGTACTCAAAATTCCTCTTATCTAGGTAAGCCTGCTCAATATTCTCCTCAGAACGGAGTCTAATATCACGAATTCCACCATCGGTAAGGTTTCTAAGCTTAGTCTGATAGACTGCACCGCCCTTGCCAAGTTTTACGTGCTGATAATCAGTAATTGTATAAAGTGTGCCATCAACAGTGACGGTCATACCTTTTTTCATTTCATTTGCCTTCATCTTTGCTCTTTCAAAAAAACACATAAGATCTTATTAATCAAAAGGTTAGCTATCAAAACAAGAAACACTACCGCATAACCTAGTTCACTATTGTAAGTGAAAAAGGGGAAATTAAAAAGCTCTAAATTAAAAATGGCACAGATCTCAAATTAGGTCTTTACCATGAAGAAATGCGTAGAGAGAGATTTTAAAAACAACTGCAAAAACCTTAACTGCTTTAACGCTAAAGACGCAACAGAAACGAAGACGACGCAAACGAAACGGATCAGAAGAACTTGTTTTATGGAAAACATAAAAGTTTTTTAAAATCTGCGTTTATCTGTGTCCATCTTCGGTCGCTCTCTTTTAGTTGGCCCTCCTATCGGAGGCCCTTTTGTATCATGTTGAAT
>WGDE01000048.1 GCA_015493385.1 Phycisphaerae bacterium | reverse complement strand
AGTCTGAACCGCTCTGCATGCTTTGCGTATCACATAGAGTTAATGAGCTATCTTGAGAGCTTATTATATTAGGGCTCTCAAGGAAAACCGATGCCGGTTTTTTATTTTTGTTTTAAGAGTAGTAAGTTTTCTTTCTTCTTCTTTTTTGTAGTATTGGGAAGTCTTCTTATTGTAAGAAGCCCCCCTATTTCTAAACCAATTAAATAACGCAATGCGGCTGGCATCGGTTTTTTTTCATTACTATCCATTTTGAAATCCCCAATCAACAATCTTTTTTATCTTGATGAGCGTTTTATGCATTTACTTCTGCGCAGATTTGAGTAATATCTGCCCTATCATGCAAGATAAACTAAAAAAACTACGCGAATGGTTTAACGACTTCACCGCATCTTTTCTAGGCGAGAGCGACTTTGTGGATGAAAACGTTGCGCTCAAGCAATGCCACACAATGAAAGTGTGCCAAGAAATGAACTTTCTAACTTCAAAGGTTGGAATAAAAGGCGATGGTGCCATTCTTGCAGAGATTATCGCCCTGCTTCATGATGTTGGGCGATTTGAGCAAATCAAAAGGTATAAGACTTTTGAGGACGCCAAAAGCATAGACCATTCAAAACTTGGAATAGAAATCATTGACGAACTTGGCTTGCTCAGCGATTTTAGCGCTCTAGAGCAAAAAATCATCAAGGTCGCAATTGCGCAACACAACAAAAAAGAACTTCAATTGTCGCCTGATTTACCAGAGGAATGCCTGTTATTTGCAAGATTGATACGCGATGCCGACAAGATAGATATTTATCGAGTCGTAATAAATGGATACAAACTCTACATGAAAGATCCAGACAAGTTCAATCTAGCAATCAGCTTCAAAAGCCAAGACGATGGCAAATGTAGCCCAAAAGTTGTCAACGCCTTGCTAAACAAAGAGAGTATTAACTACACAGATCTCAAAAACATCAACGACCGCAAACTACTCCAGCTAATATGGCTTTACGATATCAATTTCACAGATTCACTCAAGAGAATTATCGAGAGAGGTTATGTGGATTTTATCGTCTCGCAGCTGCCAGAAACTAAAGACTGCGTACTCATCAAGAAAACTATAAATATCTACATCAACCAGCGTTTAGCAAATAACGCTTAAAGCCCCTTAATTCTTGACTCTAAACGCAGATTCCCTTACTATCTGCGATTGTTTCTAGAACCACACAAATAAAGAAGGATATCAAAAGATGGCAAATATCGTGTTGCAAACAAATATACCAGGCGCAAACGCTCACCACGGCAAGGTTAGAGACATATATGACCTTGGCGACAAGATGCTAATTGTAGCTTCCGACAGGCTCAGCGCATTCGATGTAATTATGAAAAGCGGCATACCTAACAAAGGTGCTGTCTTGACTAAGATATCAGAGTTTTGGTTTGATTTCTTTGCTGATTCAATTGAGAACCATCTCATTAGTAAAGATGTTAAAGACTTCCCTGCCCCGTTCTGCGATTTTCCAGAACAGCTCGAAGATAGAACGATGTTAGTCAAGAAGACAAAGGTTCTTCCAATCGAGTGTATTGTTCGTGGATATATAACTGGTTCTGGTTGGAAAGATTATCAAAAGACTGGCTCTCTCTGCGGTTACAAACTTCCAGCTGGATTAAAACAATGTGCCAAATTGGAAAAACCGCTCTTTACTCCATCAACAAAGGCCGAGCTAGGCGCACATGATGAGAATATCTCAGTTGAAGAGTGCGAGAAAATTATCGGTGTAGAAAACGCTAACTATATCAAAGAGAAGAGCCTTGAGATTTTCGAAAAGGCGAGCGAATACGCCCTGTCTAAAGGAATTATTCTAGCCGACACTAAATTTGAATGGGGAGTTATCGATGATAAAATCATTCTAATCGATGAAGCACTAACTCCTGACTCATCTCGTTTTTGGCCTGCCGACAAATATGAAGTTGGTAGAGACCAAGAGAGCTACGACAAACAGTTTGTGCGAAACTATCTCGAGAGTATTGATTTTGATAAGAACGGTGAAGGCATTATCCTTCCAGAAGACATCATCGAAAAGACGAGTGCCAAATACATTGAGTGTTACGAAAAACTTACTGGCAAGAAATTTTAGAGTGAAAGAACTAATTTGAACCGCTCATCACTAAGGCTTCCCATTGCGCAGCTGATAGCTTTAACAAGCCTGCATTTTATAGTTGACGCTTTTGCGGGAATGCCAAGTGTATTACTGCCTAATATCAGGAATAATTTTACGCTTACGCTCACTCAGGGCGTGGCGATAATTGTAATCCTCGATATAAGCTGTAACGTTTTCCAAATATTAACTGGTCACCTGAGAAGCAAAAGCACCAAACCGCTCTTTATGCAGATTGGTTTATTGCTTGCTTCTCTGGTGACTCTTATCTTCCTAGTCCCACAATCGCATGCGTTTTATTTTCTATGCCTAATATTTCTACTCGCAGGTGTTGGAATAGCAATCGTCCACCCAGAGGCTCTCCGCGCAGTCCATACCATTGCACGAATTCCTGCAACAATAGCAACGTCGGTTTTCATTACAGCAGGCTTTCTTGGCTTTTCGAGTGGAGGATATATCGCATCTATCCTCATCCAAAGATTTGGAGCAACCTCTATTGCTTGGATGGCACTTTTGACCATACCACCAATCTTGTTCTTGCACCTAACAAAAGTAAAACTAGCCACAGACGATCACAAAAACGATCAAGACAATGTATCGCTAAGAGATGTTTACCCGTTTTGGATAATATTCTTAATGTCACTACCAATAACAGTCTCATCAACAATATTGGTCAGACTGCTTCCATCACGGTTGGCCGAGATTGGATTTGACGTAGGCTTTACTGGCAAATCGGTATTACTCTACGGAATTGGTAGCGCGGTCGGCTCTCTCGTATGGGCGCAGCTGGCACACAAAAAAGGAGAGCTAATTACAACCTCAATCTTAATGCTCATTGGCGCGCCCCTGCTTGTGTTGTATCTAGCCAATCTAGACTCCGCGCAGGCAATATGGCTATTAATGATTAGCGGATTCTTCGCCTCTAGCACCTATTCATTCATCATAACAATGGGCAAAAAAGCAACCGGACTAAAACTCGGCCAGAGGATGGGTTTTCTAATTGGAGGCGCGTGGGGATTCGCAAGCCTAGTTTTATTAGCACTATCAAAACCAGCAGAGATTTACGGAATAGAAAAAATCCTCGCAGCCGTACCATTAGGCTTCGCATGCGCAAGCGTTATTGGCTTGGCGCTGTTTTATAAAACCAGAAAGAAACAGATTTTAAAACAACTACAAAAACCTTAACTGCTTTAACACAAACGACGCAAGAGAGTCTCAAGCGAAACGAATTAGAACCATTTGTTTTATTACAAGACTAAAAGATTTTTAGAGTCTGTACCAATACTGTTCGGCACCAAATTTGCGAGTTTCTTTGATTAATTTCTAATTTTACTCTTGCGCCAAGCCCTTTTCGGTGGGTAGTATTGATAATCTTTCGCACTTTTTATTTTAGTCTTTTCTATGGTCATGGTTTTCTCTGCCTACCACCCCATGGGGTGGTAAATTTTTTATAGGGCCATTAGGCTGCCGGATTATCCCTTTCAGTCTTAGCTTCCTGATCTGCGGCACGCTCTTTCTTTAACTCCTTCAAATGCTCCATATTCATATATCGTTTTGTACCCCATAGGGTACCTGCGATGTATCTAACTCTGGCAGCGGCTAACATCAAAGCACTATTGCCATCAGGGAAACAGCCTACCACGCGGCTTCTGCGGCGTATCTCACGCATGATACGTTCCATCGGATTATTTGTCCAGATATGACGTTTGTGTTCAGCGGGGAAATAATAATAGCTCAGCGTTTCATCAATGTCGCTGCGGATCTTATCAGCCGCCTGGTATAGCTTCATCTCATCGAGCTTATCAGCGACAGTAGCTGCCTTCTCTCTGGCCTCTGCAAGACCTTCATGAGCATGGATTGCCTTGAGCATCGCTGCTACAGTTTTCATCTTGCCCCTTGGTACAACAGAGAGTACATTGCGATAGAAATGCACGCCGCAGCGCTGCCACTTTGCATCGGGATAATACGCTGCAAGTGATTCAATAAGTCCAATACATTTATCAGATATGATCAGGTCTGGTGATTGCAAACCTCTTTGTTTTAGATGGGCTAGGAAACCTCCCCAGCCAACTTTATCTTCCTTACAGCCTTCCGTTATGCCAAGTATGTCACGATATCCATCTTCGTCAACATCAAAAGTTGAGATGATAATCCTCATTGCTTTTGCCTTCTCGTACCAAACCACGAGGAATATCAAAATTGTTGAGAATTCGAGACGCCTCGTTGATTTCGGCTTCGATTGTCTTAGCTGGGATTGTAGTTGATGTAAACGCCACCGCACGAACAAAGAGAGATACTGGGGTTACATCTCCCGGCAAATCAAGCATGCCGCGTCTCTACGGTTTTATTCATTTCTAATCCCAAAATACCCGTGCATTCGTCTTTGGTTTGTGTCATTTGCATTGAAGCGTTTAGGCGGCGGTGTAAATAAGCCACAGACCGCCTAGAAGGACTAGTGTTCCGCAAGTTTTCTTTATGATGAGCGTGCCGTTTGATTTGTCATTCCAATTCATGTATCTCTGCACAACCTCTGTAAATGTACCTGCAAAGATAATCACAGAACAATGCCCAACTCCGTATGCCAGTAGCAAAGCTACTGCGTAGAGAATGTTGTTGGATGCTATCTTAAAGGCGACTCCAAGCATAGGTGCCATATACGCAAAGGTGCAAGGGCCCAGCGCAATTCCAAATATTAAGCCAAGAATGAATGCCGCTAATGCTCCCCTGCGTTCCATTGAGACTTGCCCTGGCCCAGACCATGGCATAGGGATTACGCCAAGCAAGTTTAAACCGACTGCAAAAAAAATAATTGCAACGAAGTAGTTGCTATATTGACCAATATCTCCAATCATCCTGCCTGCTGCAGCGGTTATTATTCCGATAGCAGCAATGGTAACCAAAATACCTACGGCGAATAGAGTTGAGATTGTAAACGCCCTTTTGGTTGATATTCTGCCTTGGTCGTCAATAAACCCAACAATCAACGGAATGCTCGCAAGATGGCACGGGCTAAGCAGAATACTCAGAATGCCCCACACAAAGGATGCCGCTATAGCTACAAACCAAGTACCCTCTACCGCTCGAGTTAGCTGAGTGAATATCTCCTGCATATTACAAGCCTCTCTTTTAGAGTTCTATGCCGAATGTTTTCCATTTTGCCAGAATATCTTCTTTTGAAAAGAAACCTTCATGCCTAAATAGCTCTTTGCCAGACGCATCATAGAATATTTGGGTTGGAATAATCTTTACTCCGTACTTTCTTGCCTCGGTGGGATTTTTCCAGACATCAATAAACTCAACATCAAGCTTGCCAACATGCTCGGCTTTCAACTCATCTAGCACAGGAAACATCATCTTGCATGGCACACATTTGTCTGCGCCAAGGTCAAGCAGTTTGGGTAGAGATTTTACTATTGGCGTACTCTTAGAATCGTCAGTTATTTTTTCTGTAATCGTTTTTTCTGCTGCAGAAATTTTCTCTGTAGTAACCGTCGCAGCTGATGAAGAAGCTGCTTTCTTGTCATTCTGTTTCATTACAACGACAACGCTCACAGCTATTACTAATGCAAGAGTGATAATTATTTTGCTAACCTTATTCATAAGTGCTTGCTCCTTTTTAAGTTTTTAGGGAATCTTTAATTTTACTCGCCACTACAACAATCGCAAGATGCCTCAGCGATACCGCCGTAAATATCTAAGAGAGCCGCGATGTCGCTATGGCAACAACGCCCCTCTGGATGCAATTGCTTGCAGCGGTTGCCAGTGCAGGCGTGGGTTGTTTGTTTGATTTTCTCCATACTAGATGCGCCCGATTTAATCGCAGATACTATTGTCTGTTTGTCTACATTCTTGCAGTAACAAACAATTGCGTCATCTGGTGCGAGCTTCCAATCAATCTTACACATAACATACTCCAAGTATTCAGACAATCTCAATAAGTAACTACAACACATTACACTCACATAATAGATCAGGCAAGACAATAATAGTTTTTTATATTGGTCATAATATATGTTGATATTGTTTATCTCAGAATAAAAAGACTAAGCGATAAAGCAGAACGGTTAATATGTAGTGGTTATGTGTTGATGGTTGGTGGTTACTCTGATAAGATTACTTGCTTGAGGAGTTTCTATATTACTGAGAATAGACACGATGCGACCTAAGATTTTATTGTTTTTTGAATACGGCACGCTTAATGGCGGTGAGTTTTCTTTGCTTACCATGCTAAAAGAGCTTGCGCAAAGGGAATTTGAGTTTGTCGCGGCGGCTCCTAGCGAGGGTATGTTAGCGCAGCGATTAGAGAAATGCGGGATTAAGGTTCTCCCATTAACGCTAAGAGACGCAAACGGGCGCAAGCTACCCATAGAGAATATCAACATTCATCTATCCGAGCTTGTAAATCAAGTACGCCCAGACTTAGTTCATTCCAACAGTCTTGCTATGGGGCGTATGATTGGCCGGATTGCGCAGCAACTACCCGTTCGATGCACTTCTCATCTGCGCGATATCATCAAGCTAAACAAAACGGTCATCTCTGATTTAAATTGCAACGCTGGTTTAATTGCCGTTTCTAATGCGACAAGAGATTTTCACATCGCGCAGGGTATTGAGCCTGAGAGAATACGGGTTATCTATAACGGTGTGGATACGAATCTTTTTTCTCCTACAGCGAGTGATGCTTCGTTTAAGCGTGAGCTTGGCTTAGGTAGTGATGCAGTATTGCTCGCAAATATCGGGCAGATATGTTTGCGCAAAGGTCAAACACTGCTGGCCCGCGCAGCGGTAGAGCTTGCGGAGGAATTTCCAAAGATTAATACTGTATTTATCGGCGAGCGTCATTCCCAGAAGGCTGAGAGCATTGAATATGAGAAATCCATAACCCGCATCTTTGAACAGGCCGGCATCAAAGACCGCTTGTTCTTCGCGGGATTTCGCCGAGATATTCCAGCTATACTAAACGATACAGATATCCTAGTTCATACCGCGCACCAAGAACCGCTCGGGCGTGTATTGCTAGAGGCAGCAGCATGCGCTCAGGCAATCGTTGCTACTGATGTTGGTGGTACATCGGAAATTTTAACCAACGAGGTCTCTGCCCTACTAACTGCGCCTGATGATGTGGCAGCAATTACAGCCGCTATCAGGCGAATGGTGAGAGATGAGAAACTTCGTCTGCGCCTAGGCGAGCAGGCTAGAATCAAAGCCATCGAAAAATTCTCCATTCCCCTAGCGACCGAAAAAGTTGCTACGTTCTGGAAATCATTTCTGTAATTTTTAAGGGCTCTCCACAAGGGATACCAAATTCTCTTCGTTTGCGACTGCTCTGTTCGTAAAGCAGGGACACCTGCAACCGGCTGGAGGCCGAACATACCAGTCCCTGTTTTATCTTCAATTTTCAAACAAAAAAAAACTGCCGGCAACTTTTGTTAGTTACCGGCAGTTTATAAATCTTTAAGACTAACCTTTTACCAGTTAGCAATCAACTCTGCTAGGTCTTCAATGCCAACACCATTAACGCCGTCAAAGTCTGCGCAGGCTGGGGCTGGACATCCTGGTGGGTTTAGCCACTGGGAGGCGAAGATATTTAAGTCAGCGATATCAACAATCGAGTCGCCGTTGAGGTCTCCGGTGACAGTGAAAGCTGTTTTGTCAGTTGTAAACTGCCAAACATTGCCAAGCGTATCTACAGTGCCAAGTGAATTAACAGCATCAACTCTCCAGTAATAAGTCGCTCCGTAACCGAGGTTAGGGTCGAAAGTGCTTGGGCTAGTTACTGGTATGTTTGCTTTATACAGCTCGCTGCTTCTATCCGCAACCGCTACCGCAGCAGCATCTGTACCAATATAAATATCATGCGATGCGGCAAGCCAACCGTTTGTCCAAGTTAGCTCTGCATTAACAGCAACTCCATTGTCTCCGTTAGCAGGCGATGGGTTTGTGGCTGTCCTTAAAGCGTTTGCTTTAAGTTCTATCCCTGCAACCATTGTGTCTACGCGAGATTGAATCTGCTCGGCAGTAAGCACGTAATTATCTAATGAAAACTCTTCAATGAAATACTTCTCTGTATTGCCAGCGAACCAACCGCCTAATTTTATTTTACTTGCACCATATTCGCCATCTTCTTTTGCATTCCAATCAAAAACTGTAATATCAATCGTATCGGTCGCGATTAGATTGCCTGAATCGTCGTATTGACGCAGAATGCAAAGGCTATTTGTAAGGTCTACAGTTACTGCAAAATAAACCCAATCGGAAATATAGGCGCGTGTGTTTGTAGCTGAATTTTGACTCTTGTAAAAATCAAAGCCATCGGAAAACTCAACAGTCGCCTTGCCGTCTTCACTAGAACCATATTTAAGGCCAATATAATCAAGCCCCGTACCGACCTGGAAAACATAGGCTGTCACCGCACCAGTTCCTTGAATTTTTAGCCAGCAACCAACCGTTACGCCGCCACTAATTCCGCTTGCGTAATCAATGTTGCCAACTCCATCAGGAAATATCATAATTGCGGTCGAATCGTTGAACGATGCCGCTTTATTCGCTGGAGTGCTAGAAGCAAACAATCCGTTCGTCGAGCTTATATCTCCATAGATAGTTGCATTTGGAGCACCAAGAGAATAATCTCCGTTAGCAGGGTTTATATCCCAGCTTGTACTGTCGTTTAAATGGGCTAGAAAAGTCGTAGCCGTAACGATGACTGAAACGTTTGCGGTGCTAGTATTGCCGTTACCATCGCTGATTGTATAGCTGAAGTTATCGGTTCCAACCCAATCTGGGTTTGGTGTGTAGGTTACATTTGTGCTTGTAAACGAAACGCTTCCGTTAGCTGCCGCTCCAACCGAAACAACGCTAACAGAATCGCTGTCAGGGTCAAAATCGTTCGCCAATACATCGATTATCACTGGTGTATCTTTAGTTACATCAGAGTGGTCGTCATTTGCTTTTGGTGGATTGTTATCAAGAATACTCATTGAGATTGCTGGGTCGCCTTGATAGTTTAGACTAAACTGAAGCCATCTGTAAGTGCCAGCGCTGCTACGGCCTACTAGATCTGCCTTGTGGAGATAGAATATCTTGCCTAGTATTACCTCACCGCTATTGAAAAGCTCGTCATAGAACTTATAGGCATACTGAAAAGATTCACCGCCTGTAGATGTATCGCTCGCAGTCTCAAACTCAGGCGCTCCCCATCCATAACGTGAGCTACCAAAATAAGCGAGAGCCCCGCCTTGAGCGTTGCGCAGGAATGCCTCGCTCAAACATGGATCAGTGTCACCATCAAAATGAGCAGTCAAGCAAGAAGTTGTGTAGACGAATGTTGTATCTGCTGTTAGAGCCTCTGCATTGGCAGATACAAACGAGCCGCTCTTTAATGCCCATGAATCGTCGTAACCATGACCTTCCTTGAACAGGAAGTAACAACCTTCGTTAAGCTTGGCAAGGAGGTTAGATGCGTTTAAAGTGTAATCGCCTGGCGTTGAAGAATCCCAAGAGCTTACATAATCAAAGAACCCCTTAACCACTGGTGACGACATAAACGGTTGGATAGCATCGCGGTATAGACGCCTTGTCCACATTTCTCCATCACTAACATAATCATGCTCTCTAAAGCCTAAAAGACCGTCGTAGAGAGTATCGCTTGGTCTATCATCACCTGCATAAATATCCCAAAGATAATTTGCAGAGATAAAAACCTTTTTCTTAAACTCATCTGAAGGCGGGTTATTCTCAAAATCAATAAGCTTATTTATGTATGCAGACGCCTGCGCTTGTGTTCGTACTGGAATTCTTCCCACGATAACATCAGCGTCTAAATCGCCTTCATCGCCGACAGCGGTACCAGACTCACCGTAAACACCGTCTCCGTCTTCATCCCAATTACCGTCTAGACCGGCATAGTAAAAATCAGTCGGAATATCATCTCCGATATTCTCGCCAACCGCCACGTAGCAATCTCTGTCTGGGAGAATTGTATCATCACCACCGAGAACAACGTAAACAGTTCCGTGGTTATTGACATAGTCTATAATGCAATTGCGAATTTCTTCCTGATTGTCAACTCCGGCGTAATTAGAGTTTTGATAAATACTCTCAAGGGTAACAACCTGTGTAGTCCAGCCATTGAAGCTTGCCCTGTGGTTTGCTAAGGTATTGAAAGAATCAACAAGCGATGATGAAGTGATGATTAGATAGTAAGCATCTTGAGAAGATTCATCTTGCGTTTGTATTGAGTCGCCATCTGATTGAGTTGCTTTAACATCTTGAGACGCGGCAACATCTACAACTTCTGGGTTGACCATTATTTTCTTGATGGAGTCTTTAGAAAAGATACTTGCGTGAGTAGAGCTTAGATTTGAGTTTAGAGAAAGAGCCTTATTAATAGGTTTCAGAGTTAGGCTGATATTTATCTTTGAAGCTAAAAATAGAGATTTCTTCGCCGCAACGTAGCGCAGTGGATTTAATCTGATAGATACATACGGCTCGCCGCCAAAGCTATAATTGCCGAGTATCTCTGCTGCTCGCGGTGGGAAAGATTCTGTTGACAAATAGGCTTCTTCATTCTTTTGGGTAAAAGCCGCTCTTGGAAAACTCAAAGGCTGCGGCGGCTGAACTGGGATAACATTAATATTATCTCTGATTAGACTCTCATCTTTGCTGACACTCATATCGCTCACCTCAAAGCCAGCAGGTATCGCAACATTGATATATTGTGCTGGTAGCCAAGGAGAACCGGCTTCGTCTTCTGGTAGGAGGCAATTTTTCATTTTCACAATCTCGTACCCGCGGTACGATTTAAACGAGACGTCTGCGCTACTAAACACACACTCTAGGCTAATAGCACTTCCAGAGATTGTAGTTGTGACATTGTTTGAGACGCTGTTTGCATTAGAAATGCCGCTAAGAGAAATACATGCTAAAACCAAGAAAATGGCTTTAAAGAGATATGTTCTTTTCATTTTTCACCCAGAAATTTTAAGAAGCTAATAATTATTAGATCACCCTTGTATTATTGGCGATTTTTGATGGGCTCTTTGGCAATAAAGGCTTTTTCCCGCTCTAAGAACACATCTCGTTAGCCAATATGTCTATACATAAGTAAGTAGTTTATCATTTTTGCCACTAATATTCCAATAAAATATTCATTCTACGCAAATACAGAGGGATTTTAGCTGTTTATTTAGGTCAGGATAAAGACAGTGCAGTTGAAAAACGGTATACTGGAAATGGATTACCTCAATCCTGTCAAACCTCTAATTGTCTGCTTGCGCAACCACACAGGTCCAAGTCCTCCCGTGGACTAATATCCCCGACAGGGTTCGCTTACGCGGCTTTCGCTACGCTCTTGTCAACCCTGTAAGGTGTTTGCTACGCAACCACACAGGTTCAAACCCTGTCGTGGACTAGACGTCCCCGACAGGGTTCGAACCTGTAACCTTTGGCTTCGGAGGCCAACGCGCTATCCAGTTGCGCCACGGGGACAATTTGAGCGACTCATTATCTCTGTCAATACTGCTCTTGTCCAGCTATTTCTGTGTTTAAACGGTGTTATAGCAACAAATCCTTGACATCAACGTCCGATAAGTATCTAATCAGGGGTAGTTCTAATAATTGCCTTTGGGGGAGTATAATGAAATCCACGCAAATTTTGATAATATCGATACTAGCAATCCTCACCTCTTGCGCAACGCTAAACGCGCAGACTATATCAGAAAAACAGGCCAGAGATGCTCTTGCAGGCTGGCTTATGTCTACACCAAAGCCGCTTGACTGTAATTTATCTCTCAATCAGGGCGAGCTTTTTACAGAGTATGATAATTCTGGCGAGCCTTTACTCTACGTTATCAACCTTGATGGGCAGGGATTCGTATTTCTAAGCGCAGACGATAATATAGAGCCAATTATCGCATTTAGCCCAAACGGGCATTTCATGGGTTTTGATAGCGATGAGTTTACCAAGATAATAAAAAATGATCTGCTTGAGCGTATCGATGCGAATAATGCAAGATCTAGCGGTCTGCGTGCTGCGGCGGCTACCAACATCAATTCTAGTAAATGGCAATTTCTTATTGACAGTTCAAGCCCTGATGCTATTTCTATTCAAGCTGAATCTGATACCCAAGGATTTGACGACTTGCGCATTGCGCCATTAACCGAATCACTTTGGGGTCAAGATAATGAGGGAACTTCGCCCTGCTATAACTATTATACTCCAAACAACTATCCAACCGGATGCGTGGCTACTGCGATGGCTCAATATATGAGATACTTTCAATATCCTATTAGCGGTATTGGCTCTTTAGCAATGACGGTAACTGTTGATGGAAGCAGCCAAACTGTTTGGACTCGCGGCGGTGATGGCGAAGGCGGTGCTTATGATTGGTCGCTTATGCCATTAGACCCAAACGCTACCACGACGACTGCGCAAAGGCAATCAATCGGAGCCCTTTTAGCTGATTGCGGAGCAGCGGTCTCCATGAGCTATACGGCGTCATACTCATCTGCGAGTAACAAAGACGCAGTAGACCAGCTCAAGGCAGTCTTTGGTTATAGCAATGGAGTTTACGGACGAAACTCTGGCGGCGGCGTATCTGCGAGCCTGCTGGCTATGATAAACACAAATCTAGATGCTGGCTACCCTGTCATGATATCGCTTAGCGGTTCTAGCGGCGGGCACTCGGTGCTTGTTGATGGATATGGCTACAACCTCTCAACGATGTATCACCACCTCAATATGGGCTGGCAAGGCAGCGACAATCTTTGGTACGCACTTCCGACTGTTGACGCATACTACGACTTCGATACGGTAAACGACTGTTGCTATAATATGTTCCCAAGTATGCAGGGTGAAATTATCAGTGGACGTATTAAATATGCAGGTTCTGCCCCGCTTAGCGGAGCGGTTGTCACAATCAAATACCCAGACAATTCTACTAGGCAAACCACCTCAAGCGCAACGGGTATCTATGCGTTCGAAGGATTGCCATCAAATTCAAGCTTTACGATAAGTGTCACTCTGGACGGATACGCATTTACTCCCCGAATCGTTTCGACAGGAACATCTAGCGACTATTCAACTACAACTGGAAATAAATGGGCAATCGATTTTGAACCAACAAACCCAGCGCCTCCAGTTGCAGTATCCAAAGAGGTTGATGCGGACTCGACTAGCCCGCTAGTAATTGAGCTAGGCGTTCTTGATGATGGGCTTCCAAACCCTCCAGCGTCTCTAAATACATATATTACCTCACTACCGCAATATGGCCGCCTAGACGATTCTAATGGCACAAGAATAACAGCAGTGCCATATTTATTGCCCGCTTCGAGTAGTAGCGTTACATACATTCCTTGCCCAAGATTTGGCGGGAGAGACTCATTTAGCTTCTACGCCAACGATGGCGGCAGTAGCCCATCTGGCGGAGATTCCAACGAGGCAACAATTGGTGTCAATGTTAATAACACATTCACTGATGAATACTCACACAATAACTACGCCGGCTCTTGGCCACTAAAAACTAGCTACAAAAATTGCCGCACACAAACAATCTACACATCAAGCGATATTGGCGACTCTGGAAATCTCGTAGCGATTGCACTAAACATTAATTCTTTAGTTGTGAGCGATTTTGACAGGTTGACAATCAGGATTAAACCGACCGCGCAAACAAGCTATAGCGGATATCCATATTATCAGACAAGCGGCTGGACAACAGTTTTTGATGGACCAGCGGTTGTAGATATGGTTGACAATTGGTGGCAAATAGATTTTACCACTCCATTTAATTATAACTCTGCGGACAATTTGTTTATAGATATCAGCTTCTCTAACGCAACCGCTTCCACCGACAATGCATGCTGGCTGAGAAACGAATCTGTAAATAGAATAGTAATGTCTTACACAAACAGCGACAGCAATCCATTAAGCTGGTCTGACTACTCAAATCCAGGGATGTATTTATCTAGCGCACCGGCAGCAATGCGATTTGTGAAGGAGATTGATGCAGCCGAGCTTAAGGGCGATTTCAATAACGACTGCCGTGTTGATAATAGCGACAATATAATATTCGCTCAATGCTGGCTTACAGGCCCGCTGGATGCAAATTACAACCAAGACTGTGATTTGGATAGTTCAAATAGCGAGATTAATCTAAACGACTTTGCAATCTTCGCTGCACACTGGCTAAGCGATACGCTCTAACTGGCTACGCGTAGATTAGATACCTTTGAGGTACTCATTAATACTCGCCGCAGCGATTCTAGCTTGCCCCATAGCTAAGATAACTGTTGCTGCGCCGAGAACGATATCTCCGCCAGCCCAAACTCTATCAAGGCTTGTCTTGCAATTATCGTCTACCTTGATATTGCCCCATTGATTAAATTGCATCTCTGGCGTTGTCTGTTTGATAAGCGGATTTGCTCCGTTTCCAATAGCGACAATCACGGTGTCTACCTCAAGCTCAAACTCGCTACCTTCAATCGGAATTGGCCTGCGCCTACCAGAAGCGTCTGGTTCGCCAAGTTCAAAACGCTGAACCTGCATCGCTCGTACAAAACCATTTTCGTCGCCAAGAATTTTAGTAGGGTTTTGAAGGGTATGAAATTCAACGCCCTCTTCCCTTGCGTGGTGAACCTCTTCAATTCGCGCAGGCATCTCAATCTCGCTTCTTCTGTAAACAAGATAAACATCCTCTGCGCCAAGCCTAAGAGCTGTTCGTGCGGCATCCATTGCAACATTACCGCCGCCAAGGACTGCCACTTTTTTACTCTGCGCAATTGGAGTATCCGCGCCCTTGCCAAAATCGTAGGCACGCATTAAATTCGCGCGGGTTAGGTATTCGTTTGCACTGTAAACGCCTATCAGGCTCTCACCCTCGATTTGCATAAATTTAGGCAAGCCTGCGCCAACTCCAATAAAAACTGCGTCAAAGCCATCCTCTTCGAGCAACTGATTAATTGTGCGAGTTCTACCTGCAATGAAATTGCATACGATTTCAACACCCATATCTCTGAGCGTATCGATTTCTTTTTGGACAAGCGCTTTTGGCAAACGAAATTCTGGAATTCCATACACCATAACTCCGCCGGGCTTGTTTAGAGCTTCAAAGAGAGTGACGCTATGGCCGGCTCTTCTACATTCCCCCGCCACAACAATTCCGCCCGGCCCAGAGCCAAGGACTGCTACTTTTTTGTTAGTAGCTTTTGCGATAGCTGGAGTTTTAGTTTTATTCAACTGCATCGCCCTATCAGCAACAAATCGCTCTAGCCTGCCAATAGAGACTGATTTTGTAGGGTCTTTGAGTGCCTTGCCAACCGTGCATTCTGCCTGACACTGCACTTCTTGAGGGCAAACTCGCCCGCATACTGCTGGTAAAAGTTGATTCTCACTAATAATATCAAGCGCCTTATCGAAGTTACCTAACGCAATCTCTGTCACAAAATCCTTTATCCTTATCCTTACCGGACAACCCGAAACACATGGCGCATTCTTGCATTGCAAACATCTCATCGCTTCGAGCTGCGCTTGAGTTTCGCTGTATCCAAGAGCAACCTCTTTAACATTTGAGCTGCGATCTTTAGCATCTTGAACCATCATGTCCTGAGGCTCAATCGCCATACGATCTTTGGGCGTTAGCCCAGTTGCCGCTTGTTTAACTAAGAGTTTATCTAATAATTCTTTTTGTTGCTGCTCGTTCAAAACTTTCTCCTGCGCCGCTTATTTATGAAGGCCAATTCTGCATCTATGTTGCTCGTAATCTTTTTTTGCTTTTTCCTCTATCGGCTTGTACGCGTTTAGACGTTTGATCATCTGGTCGAAATCAACTTTATGCCCATCAAACTCTGGCCCATCAACACAAACAAATTTAGTCTCTCCGCCAACCTCAACCCTACATCCACCGCACATACCAGTTCCGTCTATCATTATTGTGTTTAGAGAAACAACAGTTGGAACATCAAACTCTTTTGTGGTTAGAGAGCAAAACTTCATCATAATAGTAGGCCCTATCACAACCGCCATATCTGGCTTTGGGCTGCGCGAGCATATTTCTTTTAGTGGCTCTGTAACGAGAGCTTTTCTGCCGTAGCTACCATCGTCAGTGACAATGATTATTTCGTCGCTTATTTTAGCAAAGTCGTCTTCTAAAATTAAGAGTTGCTTATTTCTAGCACCAAGAATAGTTGTTACCTTATTACCAGCTTCTTTTAGCGCAGTCGCTATTGGAAGTAGTGGTGCGCTTCCGATACCACCGCCAACACAAATGACAGAACCAAAGTTCTCTATGTGAGTTGGTTTGCCAAGCGGACCAGCTACCGAATCAAAGGAATCTCCAACGCTCATATCTGCTATTTCAAAGGTAGTCTTCCCTACCGCCTGCAAGATAAGGTCTATTGTGCCTTCTTCCTTACTGGCGCTAGCGATTGTAAGCGGAATTCTCTCACTGTACGAATCATCCTTGCATACAATCACAAACTGCCCAGGCATTCTAGCCTCTGCAATTAGCGGCGCTTCTAGCGTAAAACGAAAAACATTCTCAGCTAGCTGCTCTTTGGAAAGCACTTCGTGCGGCATTTCTACAACTCCTATATTATCAAAAATGCTCAAGACAACAAGCCTGAGCAATTAGTTAAAAGACATTTAATTATACTGTAAAGAGCTTCAATGTGCCATACAAAAAGGAAGCTCAATTGTATTTTCAACCGCCCTTTTTTGAGTCCTCTTTAACTCACAAAATATATTGAAAGCTTTTTTGAGAAAAAAACTTGATGAGTCCAAGTCTATACAGTATAGTCATTTGCATAAGTTACGCAGACGCTTACTGATATCTTGTTTACGCTATCTTGGCTACTATTGTGGGATATGCGAAGTTATTAGAAGCTCAAAACTTTAAGGGTCGTTTTAATCTAATTGAGTAACGCTGAGCACACTGTATGAGGTACGCATGGCAACCATCACAAAGAAAGAACTTATCGATCGTATTGCAGAGCAAACTCAAGCAAAACGAGTGGTAGTTAAAAAAATAATCCAATCTTTTCTGGATGAAATAATTGTTGAATTAAGCAACAATAACAGACTTGAATTTAGAGACTTTGGAGTCTTTGAGACAAGAACTAGAGCATCGCGAGTTGCTCAAAACCCCAAGACACTAGAAAGAGTGCAAGTCCCCGCAAAACGTACTATAAAGTTCAAGATGGGACGACTAATGAAACAAGAGCTAGCGAAAAAAATATCGCTAGAGCAGCCAGTAGAATGAGTTTTGTATCTTAACGCACCAACACTGTATCACATGAGAACAAATAGGTGCCTCTCTTAATTGAATCTTTTTGGCAAAGGCTTTTCCAATGCATGGCAAGATACTCTGGTACGACCGGAAAAAAGGTTATGGATTCATCGCAACTTCAGAGGGTAAAGATGTATTTGTACACCACACAGGAATCTCTGCTAACGGTCCTAAAACTTTCTATGAAGGCGATAATGTCACTTTCGAAATCGTAGCAGGAGAAAGAGGTCCAAAAGCGGATGATGTTAGAATCGATGAAGAAGCTAGCGAGCAAACAGACTCCGAATGATAATGCTATTTAAAACTTATCGAAATTAATCTAACTTTTATAGCAATATCTTTAACATTTTCTATTGACAACAATTGTCAATTTGCGTATTATC
>WGDE01000047.1 GCA_015493385.1 Phycisphaerae bacterium | reverse complement strand
TAAACCTGTTATCAAAAAGCATCATCAGGACATGGCTTAAAACCGCTAGGTAGCGTCAAAATCCCTATCAGACGCTCTTTAAGCGTCCATATATTTTCTTGAAGATCGCTTATTTTCGGGCATATTCTCACGAGCTAAAAAGGTGTATTCATATTATGCCAGTGAGCTTGAATTGAGTACATCTCATTTATAGGAGACTAATTGAGTCGCTCACTAGCGCAAAAAGGTAAGGGTCTTTTTGACATTTTTTGCCTTGTAAAACTGGCAAATCAAGAGTTGTTGGAAAAAAGTGAATATTGCAAAAAACTCGTTAATTGATGATGCAAATCCATCCTTCCAAGGATAAGGTTGTTTAGTCAATGGTTGCTTTGCAATTACCGATTGCTTTGCAAATTTTGAATCAGACAGTTGGAGCATAGCTAAAATTTGTGACTGGCAATAAAAGGGTGCGCAGATGTAGCATTGGTGTGTTTAGACTGACATTTGAAAATTAGATCACAAACTCTGTGGAAATGATTAGTCTGCAGAAAATTGAAATCATATTACCAGCTCTTGGTATTAGTTATTTTAATTTATGCAAACCGAATATATGCAATGCAATAAATATTCATCTCTGGTGGCGAATTCAACTTTTGCATGTTTTGGACTCTTTTTGTAGCAAATCAACTATCTTTTCAACGTCCCATAATGTATGTTATGTTGCATTGGATAGGAAAATTCAAATATTAAGGGTTTCTCAAGTAGCGAATATAAAAATAAAGCCCGCACTATTCGTACGGGCCGATGGTGATGTGAAGATCTATCCACCTTTTATGGCATTATATGTTGTATAACAAAGCCTATCCCAGCTTGTAGATGCGCGATCTAATAGCGAAAGATTTTCTAGAACAACTTGAATTGATTCCATTGCATCGCTTTGTGAGTAGTTGACTTTGATATAACTCTCAAGGTTACCAACCGCCAAAGCAAATCTTTCACGGTCTGAAAATAAAACAGCCGTATCGTAATGTAACCCGAGCAGGTCGTTATCGAGAATATCTGGCTCTACAAGTAAATTTACTGCAGCGGTCTTATCTCCAATTTCGTAGTAACATATCGAAAGTTTCGACCTAGATCGGTGATGGGTGTTATTCGCTTCAAGAGCTTTTTTGAATGCAGCAATTGCCTTACTATAATTTTTCTGGGACATATACAAGAGCCCAAGCTTATAGTGGCTATCCGCCCCTCCCTGACTATCTAATGCTTGTCTTTCATGCGCCTCAATAACTGCCAATTGCATATCTTCTGGCGTTGTCATTGATGAATCCATAAAGCCTTCACTTATTGCAGATTGAAAGTTTAGACTTGCTGTCTCAGCAAATAGTAAAGAACTGTTCTCTTGCAACGATGCCGCCAGTGATATTGTATCAACACCATGCCTACTGTGTCCGCATAGAATGTGACCGCAAGCTAGTCCGATATATGCATCAACAACTTGATCGTTAAGCTCTACTGCGCGGTTAAATGATTCGGCAGCTAGAGCGTAATGGAAGTTGTTTAAATGTAGAGTTGCTAGCTTGATATTTGCTTCCATGTAATTTGGCTGTATAGAAATCGCTTTTTCGTATGCATCCAACGCTTCATTGTGCTTCTTAGCCGCAACCATTATATCGCCAAGCTTTATATATAAATCAGGCATTTCTCCGACTTCTTCAAGTAGGAAATTGACCTGTTCAAGAGCTTGATTGATATTACCAGATTCAATTAAAAGATGTATATCATCTCGTTCATTATCTGATTGTAGGTTATCTGGGTGAATTAAAATTGCGGTATTAAAAGTTTCGACAGCTTCCTCATATTCATGATTTGATAAATATAGATAACCCAGCAATACTAAAGATTCAACATCATCTGGATATTCATCTGTCAACTGTTTGTATAAATCTACACATTTGCCAATATTGCCATTGCGCAGGTTTATGGCGGCGAGTCTTTGAGTTGGCAGTTGTAGATAATTCTTGAATTTAATACAGTCTTGATAAAAATCAGTTGATTTGTTAATTTCACCGCAACGTTCGTAACAAGTGCCAAGTGCATAGAGTGCCATCGTATTGCTTGGCTCTAAATTATGGACAATTTGGAGGTCTTTTATGGCCTCTGCTAGGCTATTTTCTTGAATGAAAATAGACGCCCTAAGTGTTCTTGCTATAATGGACTCTGGGTTCTGAGCTAGAAAATGCGTGAGGTATTCAGAGGCATTAATCAGATCCCCCTCTGTTATCATTTCAATTATTTCTTCAAGTTGTGGTGCTTCTGCATCAAGATCATTATTAAAACTAGCACTGTCGCTATTTTTGATAAGAGCTGTTGCCCAGTACAATATTACATCTGCAGTGCTAATTGAAATTGCTCTGCCAAAAACCTCTAGTAGCTTGCTCATACATTCTCCAACGTTATGCAATATATAATATGAATACACCAGCATATCGACTGTAGAAAAAGGCTTCTTAACTACTTCATACTACTTTTAGCGTAGAGGCTCTATCTTTTATAATAATAGATAACTCAATTACCGTTTGTAATGATTATGATGATTTTATACATACTTTTGCACATTATAGAGGTCGCAATTTTGACAAAAAAAGGGCGGTGTCAATTAACACTACCCTACTTATAATTATTGCCTATTTTTAGTCTTGAATTTGAGATTCAACCTCGCTTAGATAAGCAAGAGTTCTCTCGAGTCTATCTGTAAGATGCTTTAGCTTCATCATCGTTTTGACTCTTGTAAGCAATTCCCACTTGTTTACAGGCTTGCTTAGGAAATCATCGGTGCCACAATCAAGTGCCCTCTCAATATCTCCAAATTCATTCAGTGCTGTAACCATAATTACAGGAATATCTTCTGTTTCTGGATTACTCTTTAATCTCTTACAAACTTCAAAACCACTCATCTTGGGCATCATAACATCTAGAATGACTAAATCCGGACTTGACTCTTTTACAATTTCCAATGCCTTTGGTCCGTCTTCGGCTGCAAGACTCTCGCAATCTAAATCTTCTAGATATGCTTGAATTAACTCTAGATTTTGCTGATTATCGTCAACAACTAATATTTTCGGTAAAGCCGTATCATCAGTAGTCATTATGTTAATACTCCTATTTTTCTTTAACTATATGCGGACTCATTATAAGTCAGCTTACAATTTTAGTAAAGTACTTGTTGGTAACAAAAATCAGGATAGGAAAGATTGATGAGGGAAATCATAAATGAGAAAAAATACGAGCGAGAGGAGTCGAACCTCCACGTCCTAAGGACACCAGAACCTAAATCTGGCGCGTCTGCCAATTCCGCCACGCTCGCAAAATAATCAAAATAAGTCTTCTTCTTCAAGAGAACCGTCTATTTTAGGATTATTCTTTTGAGATATTATCTCAATTTTATCCTCACACTTTTTCAAAATACCTTTGCAGTGTGCTATGAGCTCCATACCTTTTTCGTACTGCTCAAGACTCTGTTCAAGAGGGGTTTGACCCGTCTCAATCTGATCAACAATCTCTTCAAGAACCGAGATTGTATCTTCAAAACTTAATTTGTCCAGACTATTTTCTTGTTTTTTAGACATTTTTCAAAACCTCATTTTTGTTGTTATTTTCAATGTTTTTCACTTCACTTTCAATCATCTTATTATCCCCAAATTCTGTCACAATAATCATTTTTTGCTTTATATTGGAGTTCTCAGAGATTATTTCATTAGTATCTTTAACTCGCGTAATACTATAACCTCTCTTAAGGATAGAGCGAGGATTAAGCCCAGTAAGCTGACCTACCAAAGAAGCCAACACGAGCCTATGTTTTGCGGTAAGCTTAACAAGAGCTTGTTTGAGTTTTTGATCTAAATTGAGAAGTGCTAGTTTTTGTTTGGAGATTATTAATAGCGGATCAACTCTTCTAAGATTTGACTCTAACCTACTTATTAACTCAATACTAGCTCTTTGCTTTGCAGAGAATGCCTGTTTTAAAGAACTTTGGAGTTGTTCAATTTCTTGAGACTTGTATCTGATACTATATAAAGGATCCTTAAAGGCTGCGCATGCCTCAATCGTATCGAGTTTTTGATGATAAAGACTAGTGTCAGCGACTATTTTCCTTTTTATACGCGCAGAATACTCTGATAGAGATGAAAGTAAATCATTAATATCAGGCACTGCAATAACTCCGGCTTTTGTGGGAGTTGACGCGCGTGCATCGGCGACAAGGTCTGCAATGGTTGTATCAACTTCATGCCCAACAGCGCTTATTATAGGAATTTCAGAATTAAAAATAGCTTTAGCTACAATTTCTTCATTAAAACACCAGAGATCTTCCATCGAACCGCCACCTCGACCAACGATTAAAAGATCAAAGCCGTACTCACTGTTATTCTTATTAATATTGGCGATTGCAGATGCGATTTCACTCGCGCTGCCAGCACCTTGAACTGGCACAGGATACAGTGATAGTTTCGCACATGGCCACCGAGAGTGAATACTATCAGATATATCATGAACCGCAGCTCCAGATTTGCTAGTTATAATAGCAATATTAAAAGGGTATCGTGGCAATTGCTTCTTATTCGAATCTTCAAAGAATCCTTGGCTGCGCAGCTTATCAACTAGCCTCTCAAAAGCAACTTGCAAGTCCCCTACCCCTTGCGGCTTCATATTGTCGACAATGAACTGATATTTTCCATGTGGCGGATAAACATCGATATGCCCTGTTGCCACCACTTCAGTCCCATTTTCAGGTTCAAAATTCAATTTTGCGGCATTGCCCTTCCACATCACTGCTGGGATTTGGGATTTTTTATCCTTCAATATAAAGTATCTATGCCCTGAAGCATGGTCTTTCCAATTGGATATCTCAGCGCAAATACTCAGCCGCCCTGGCAAGCTATTCTCAAGAGCCGATTTTATAAGAACGTTAATATCATTAACCGTATATATTTTTTTTGCCTTACCATTCATAGCCGAGATTATATCAGTAAATAACCAATTGTGTATTTTTTTATGAATTTCGCTGATACTTTTCATTAGCGTACTAAATCAATCAATAACAAATTGTGAACATTCACATTTAATTAATGTAAGAATTCAGATTCAGTAATCCCCCTAGTTAGCCGACAAATAGCTTGCAATGGCACCTCTATAAATGCTATAGTGGTTCAAATCGCAAAAAAAAACTATTCAATATTGATGGAAGGGTGAGATTAGATGAAAATGGTTACTAAAATTTTAGCTCTGCTCTTGTTAGCTACAATTGCACGCGCAGATATGAGTTTTGATGCTGGTTCTGATGCTGGCAAGGGTGGATACTCTGACACCGCAGGTTCCATTACAGATGCTACTGGCGCTGGCGGATCTGAATTCTACTACTATGATAACAACGGTGCAGCAGAAAGTCTTGGCGCAGACTCTTACACAGTGGCAACAAGTATCACTAGTGTATGGGACACTTGTAATGCTTATAGCCTCGTTTTCTTTGAGGGCGCTGAGACTACCAGTCACCCAGTAGCAGACCTTGGATTCGACATTCACGATCCATCAGTTACATATTCAGTTACTTGGAGAATTAAAATAGATAACGCCGTCATCGGTAACACATCTAGAAGTGTATTCTCTTTTTACTGGAGAGAAGGTACTGGAGAGGATAGCGGTCAAGGCTTTAAGCAAGGCATTGCAGCTTTTGGACTCAAAGCTGCGAATACAGGTCCAGCAGACAATGCAACAAACCCACTAAAACTGTTCGATACAGTATGCACAATGGGCGAGTGGCATGATGTAACTTTAACTCTCGATGCTACGACAGGCACAGCTCGTACAAGAAAAGTTTATCTTGACGGCGTGGAAGTTCAAGATATCACATGGGCTGGGTACTGGAACTACAACGCAGCAGAGGCTATGATATCTTTTGGTCAAGAAAACCCAGACGTATCTTCTACATACTCAGTTGATTCCGTTGTGGTAACTCAAGTTACTGCCTTGGAGACTAAAGCTACTCTTCCTCAGCCAATTGATGCAAGCACTGACATTGGGGTTGACACGATTTTATCTTGGAAGTCTGGCGATCTCGCATCTTCACACGACATTTATCTAGGAACTAGCTTAGATGAAGTTACTAATGCAGATAGAAACTCATCTGCTTACATGGGTAATCAACCAGTTAGTAGCCCAAGCACCTATGACCCAGATCTAGGTTACGGCGCAACATATTACTGGAGAATTGATGAAGTGAATGACTCAGACGTCCCAGAGTGGCCTGGTGACGTTTGGAGTTTTACAACAGAGAAAACTATATTCCCAGCTGATGGAGATTTAAACGGTGATAATCTTGTAGACATTATAGATCTTGAGATTTTCGCATCACAGTGGCTAAATGGCCCTGGTTGCCCAGTTCCTGCATGTGCAGACTTTGACGGTGTAAATGGAGTTGATTTAGACGATTTCGCCGTTATCGCAAAGAACTGGCATATAGACACTCCTCCAACTATAACTCTAATCGGAGATGCCATTGTAACTGTAACAGTTGGAAGTGTGTATACTGACGAAGGCGCAAGCGCTAACGATTTAGAAGATGGCGACATTACTAGTGATATTGTAGTCTACAACCCTGTAGATACTTCTGTTGTTGGAGTTTACACTGTAACATATAATGTTACAGATTCAGGAGCAAATGCGGCAGAGGAGGTTACAAGAGAGGTTCATGTTGTTGCTGATACTGTTGCTCCAGTAATCACACTTATAGGCTCGAATCCTATAAATATTCCAGTTGGTTCTACTTATAACGATGCAGGCGCAACCGCATCTGATAATATCGATGGAAATATAACTGCTAATATTATCGTTGATAACCCTGTTGATACTTCTGTTGCAGGCGTTTATACGGTAACATACAATGTTAGCGATTCCGCTGGAAATGATGCTATTGAAGTAACCAGAACAGTTAACGTTACAAACTTATCTGTTGTAAACATTGAAGATGATTTTGAGAATGCAGCAAGTAGCTACGATCCATTGTCTAGTTCTTCTCCAATTCATAGATATGCAACAGGATTGAGTAGTTCGCAAATAACTTTCAATCATTTTGGAGCAGATTCAGACACTCCAGATGGTAGTGCAAAGTCATTCTACATCGATGCAGATATTCATGGTATAAGCTCTTCCCAAAGTTGGTATTACTATTTCGCCCTGCCACTACCAGCAGGAACAACCAATCTTCACGGTACGCTCTCTGCATCATTTGATATCAAAATGGATGCCAATGCAACAGCAGCAACAACTATCAGTATAGATGAATATGGTTATCCAATTGCAGGTAAAGTAATAGTGGGTGAAGGATTCCCTTCTGACACTGCTAATACTTGGCAAAAGGTTAACTTGCGAGATCTCTCACGTAACTTTAAAATTGATGCACCTTATGCGTTTGTTGGCTACCAAACTGACTCACCATACTATTTCAGAGGCGAGGCTTGTGATATTCAACTTGATGACATTGGTCGCAAACTATCTTGTCTTATGATTAGAATGGTTGGCACAGGCCCACAAACTTTCAAGATTCACGTAGACAATTACAGTCTAACTGGAACACAAATGGATCCAACCGAATGGTACAATACTTACCTAGCAGGATACACTTATCCAGCATGGCATGCGTACCATAATCGAGTCGATGATAAGATTGATACTGTAGAAGCAAGGCTAAATGCCCTCGAAGAGCTTCCAACATTACCTGCAAGCCCTTCTGATAAGCAAGATTACAGATACAAGAAACTAAACTTCTACAAAAATAGAATCGCTTCTGACATCGCGGCAATGCGATCAGGTAATTCTTATCGCACAGGTGATGGATCTTGGTGTTCTTACAAATTATTACAAGAGGCAAATGACTTCCTCGCTAGATATGAGTCAACTATTGGCGCACTCAAGCAGAGTATTACTTCCCCTGCTAGTAATTTTGTAACATACAAGGTTGATCCAATGAAGTTTGGTTACCTTGACGGCTACACATTCCCAATGGTTTATAGTGAGCTAGACAGTTATAATCTGAGGATGGCAAGAGGTGAGCGTAAATCAATTGCAATGCTACTTGACCCTGCCCCAGGTTACAGTGCAACTTTAACATTTGAGAACACTGATTTTACAGATGGGACAAACTCATTTGCAGCGAGCAATCTAGACAAATACATTGCTAAGATTTGGTACCAAGCAGGACGCTATGAGACTAGAAAAGTAGCTGGAAATAAACACTTCCTAACACAAGAGTTGCTGCTTAAAAATGAGAACCTTGTACGAGTTACTCACGCTGCAACTGAGCGAGAAGGTGAAACATGGGGAGATAATGAGCTTTGGGTTACTAACACTGACGGAAGTAATGGTCGCTATATAAACATTTCTACACCAAGTACGATTGCAGACCCAACATTCCCTGATCCAAGAACTATCAAGTTCAACGATGCTCAAGAATTGCAACCATTTACTCTTGGTAATACATACAAGCTGCTTTGGTCTGTCGTACGTATTCCAGAAGCAACACCTGCTGGAACTTATACATCTACTCTTACAATTAAGCAAGGCTCAACAGTTGTTAAGAGTATTCCACTAACAGTTGAAGTTCTTCCTTTCGATTTATCTGCTTCAAGAGAGATTTATGGTCTGTATTATCACGGTAAACTGAGAGCAGATATGCCAGACTCAAGCATTATGCCTCTAGATGCGCATCAAAAAACACATGCTCAGCAAACAATTGAGTTGCAAGATATGTTTGACCATGGCGTATTGTACCCTGGTCATTACGAAGACGATATCCGTGTTCTTGATGATACACTTGCAATCCAAAACTCAATTGGCTTCCCAAAGAACAGATTCTATTCCTTGGGTCTGCTTGTTAGAACCTATACAACTTTAGCAAAGGTTCAAGATTGGCAGGATGTATTGGTTGATTACGGCTACGATCCAACTGGACTTTATATGTATGGATACGACGAAGCTTCAGGTTCCGCTCTTGCAGAATTAATTGATATAACAGAAAACGTTGTTTATGCTGCTGGTGCAAAAGTATTCTGTGCTATTTACAGCAGTGTATTTGACCATGTTGGAAATTATATGGATGCTCCAATATATGGCTATGGAACTCACGCTCCTGGTATTGAGAAGCAAATTGCTGATTGGCACAGTGCTGGCCAAGAAATCTATGCATACTCAGATCCTCAGGTTGGTGTTGAAAACCCTGAAATATACAGAAGAAACTATGGACTGCGTATGATAGAGTTAGGCTTTGATGGCGCATTTGATTACGCATACCAAAAGATATATGGCGTTTTCTGGAATGATTTTGACACAAAGACTTCCGAAAGTGCGCGTAGAGAAGAGACCTTCACATACCCTACTACAAACGGCATTGTAGGAACTGTTCAGTGGGAAGGTTATGCAACCGCAATAACAGATGCAAGATACCT